>CAJXWI010000007.1 GCA_913062735.1 uncultured Arcobacter sp. | reverse complement strand
ACGCCTTTAGAAGAGGGTGTAGTATTAACATTAGAACCAGGAATGGAGTATCTAGAAGGAAAAGAAATGGTGCATGAAGAAAATGTATTAATAACTGCTAATGGTCCTATTTGGCTAAGTTCTAGAGCAGATGAAACTCTACCTATTATATAGCTAAAGTTTAAAGGCTTGAATGACTCTTTTTATTTATGCGAATTAAATACAAAGAGTTAAGAACAAGGGTTAATAAAATAATTCCTCCACCAATAAAAGTGTTAATAGCAGGAACTTCATTTAAAAACATCCAAACCCAAATAGGTGCCATTATAGTCTCCACTATCATTAATAAACTTATTTCAGAAGCAGGTAATGTTTTTGTTCCAATGGCTATTAAAAGCCTAGAAGCAGGAGCGATTATTAAACCTGCAATAATTAATATATACAAATTATCCATATTTATTTCTAAACTTTTCGCAAAAATTAAAGCAATAAAAAAAGTAAAGAATCCAGAACTTGAGGTTACTGCAAGTCTGCTTACATTTTTATATCTTGATAAAAATACAAAAGCCAGAGAAAAAAAGTTTGCACATAAAAATGCGTAGAAATTTCCAATCATTGTACTTTCTTCATTTTGGGAATAAAATATTACAAAAAGACCAAGGAAAATAAAAAAGGAAGAAATATAAATATTTTTAGTACTTTTTTCTTTGTAAAATATATAAGCGTATATAGTAGAAAACAAAGGTGAGGCACTTAATATCATAACCGTATTTGCTACAGAGGTATTTTTAATTGCAGATATGAAAAATACATTGGAGAGACCAAAAAAAGCACCACAAAGTAAGATAATTAAAAATCCACTAGAATAAGCGCCTAGGAAATTTTTCTTTTCTTTTTTAAATAATAAAAGATTCATAGAAAAAAACATGAAAATTCCTATATAAAAAGAATAACTTAAAGAAGAAATAGATGTTAATTTAATTAACAAAGATTCAAAACTCATTATAAATATACCAAATGCTGTAAGTAAAATGGCTCTTAAATGATTATTTGACATGGCATTAATTTTCTAAAAAAGGAAGAAGTTTTTCAATACATAAACCCATGGCACATGATTCATAACCCTTAACTTCTTTTATATAAGGTTTACAAAAACCTTCAACCATAATAGCACCTGCTTTTCCAAAACACTCACCTGAGTTTATATATTGCTCCATATCCTTTTTATCAAAAGTACAGAAACTATAAGTAGTAATTGAGATATCAATAATTTCTTTTTCATTTGATTTGTAAATCATGCATGTCAGAACAGACGTTTCATTGCCACTTTGTAACTCTAGCATACGTCTTGCATCTTTTTCATCTTTTGCTTTTCTTAATAACTCTCCATTTGCTGTAACAACAGAGTCTGCAACTAAAAGGGGCATATCATTAACACCATATTTAGAGTATAATTCCTTGTATTTCCCTAAAGTAGCTTGATAAACAAAACTTTTAGGATCTTTGGTTTCAATAGAATCTTCATCAAAATTTCCACCATTTTGTATAAAGCTAATATCAAAACTGTTTAATATATTTGCACGCGTTATAGAATTAGAGCCAAGTCTTAACAAAAACGTTCCTTTTTTATTTGAATTATACTCTATTTATATATAATGTACTTAAAAATCATGCAAGGATTGTTATGAATATTGTTGTTATTGGAGTAGGTGGCATTGGAAGTTTTTACGGGCTTTTGTTGCAAGAGAAAAAACATCACGTGCAGTTTGTATCAAGAGGCAAAACCCTAGAATATTTACAAAATAATATTTTGCTACTGTCCCATCCAGAATACAAAATAGAAGAAAAAGTCAATGTTTGTTCAATGCAAGAGTTAATACAAAAAGATTTTTCAAATATTGATGTTGTTTTTCTTACAACAAAATCTATGTCAACACAAAAGATTGCAATAGAGTTGTCTTCATGGTTTCAAAACTCAAATAATATACCCTATATTGTATCTCTACAAAATGGAGTTGAAAACGAAAATATTTTGGCAAAACATATTAAAAAAGAATTTGTAATAGGAGGATTAACAAGGCTTATAGCCGCTCATATTATTAAACCTGGATTAGTAGAAGCCCAAGGAGAAGTAGAAACTATTTTAGGTGCACTTTTTCCTAATAAAGAAAATGAAGTTTTTCTAAATAGCCTAAAAACAATGTTAGATGCTACTCCTACTAAAACAATACTTTCAAAGAATATAATAAAAGAATTATGGCTTAAGTTAATTATTAATAATGGAGTAAGTGCATCTTGTGCACTCTTAGAAGAAAAATCAGGTGTATTAATAAACAATACAAAAACATCAAAACTTGTATATGGATTAATGAAAGAAGCAGCTCTTGCCTCTAATGCTCTTGATTTAGGAATAAAACAAAAGGAGGTTGATGATATGTTTGAATTAATGAAAAAATTTGATTCAATTAAACCTTCAATGTGGATAGATAAAAATAATAATAAAGACCTAGAATTAGAAGAAATTTGCGGAACAGTGATTAAGTACTGTGAGATTCAAGGTTTTGATGCTCCATACACAAGAAGTATTTCAAGTGTTTTAGAATTCTTGTATGAAAAATCAAGAGTAGAATAGGTCCTATGTTAAATCCTTGAATTAAAAAAAAATCCAAGAATACAAAAATTATTTAGCATATTTTTCTTTTTTCTAGAATGTCACTTTTAGTTCATTTAGGTTTATTATAATTTCAGCAGTTGAAGTAAACACGAATTGTTTTATTTGATATTATTATGAACTCCTTTTATACTAATTTAAATAAAGCGATTATATGATTATTTATAATCATATAAATCATATCCTTTCTCCCTATACTTTTTATATAATGATTTCGTATTTACTTCTATTCAACTAATCTAGGTTATAATAAGCATTATTACTTACCTAGGATTTTCAATGTCTTTATTTTTTATTATCTTACTTAAAATCTTTCCCTTATACTTTAATGTCATTTTAGGTTATGTTGCCGCAAAAGCACTGCATGTACAAAGAGAATCTATTGCTGCATTACTTGTCTATATTTTAGGACCTATTGTTGTTTTTTCTGCAACTCTTTCTGTTAAAATTGATTTTGCAATCGCCATGATTCCTATTTTTTTATATATTTTTGCTTCTTTGCTAGCATTTTTAGCTTTATTTATATGGGGAAAATCGTGGAATAATCCTACTGGAAATATTTTAGCTTTTTCAGCAGGTAGTGGAAATACGGGTTATTTTGGAATTCCTCTTGCTGTGATTTTTTTTCCACCTGCCTTAGCTGATATTTATATCTTTGCTGTTCTTGCCTCTTTATTATACGAAAGTACTACTGGTTTTTATGTGACGGCAAAAGGAAATTTTACCGTAAAAGAATCTCTTATTAAAATATCAAAACTACCCATTTTGTATGCTTTTGTTTTAGGCTTGTTTTTAAATATTATGGGCTTAGAAATTCCAGAAACATTAAGTGCTTATACCTCACAGTTTAAAGGTGCTTATGGAATTTTAGGAATGATGATGTTAGGAATGGGACTTCTTGGTTTAAAAGGCAATGAAGATAACTGGGACAAAAAGTTTATTACTATTGCTTTTATTTTAAAATTTATTTTTTGGCCACTTGCCATGTTATTTTTTATATATATTGATAAAACGTTTTTACAAATTTTAAATAATGATTTGTATAAAGTACTGTTTTTATACTCAATTGTTCCCATGGCAGGGAACTCGGTTACCTTAGCAGTATTGCTGAATGCAAAACCAGAAAAAGCTTCATTAACGGTATTTCTTTCAACTTTAGTATCTGTTATTAGTATTCCTTTATTTGTGTATTTATATGGTGGCTTTTAATTACACTATAAAGATTATTTATTTAAAATTTAAGAAGGAATATAGTTAAATTCAGTAGACTAATACATGAATACTTATATTTGTAAAAAATTATTATTTATTATTGTTTTTATTTTTTTAGCAAATAATTTATATTCATCCGAATTGCTTTTTAATGAAGAAGAAAAAGAATATCTTAAAAATAAAAAATACCTAAAAGTAGCCCACCTAAATAACTTTCCTCCTTTTTCATTTACAAAAAATGATGAAATAAAAGGTTATGCTGTAGAATATATACAGTTATTATCCGAAAAACTTGGCTTAGAAGTTAAATTCATAGAAAATTATTCTTGGTCACAATATCTTAATATGTTAAAAACTAACTCCATAGATGTTATTCCTTATATTGCAGTAACTCCTAAAAGAAAAGAATACATTGATTTTACATCTTTTGATTATATTTCTTATAACACTGGTTTTTTACTTAAAAAGAGCCTCAATATAGAGAGTATGAAAGATTTTGAAAGCAAAAAGTTAGCCGTTGCCAGAGATACTTTTTTACATGAATACTTGAAGAAAAACTTTCCTTTGATTCCTTTGGTTTTAAGTGCTTCAACTCAAAAAGCGGTAGAAGCTGTTTCTTTAGGAAAAGCAGATGCTGCAATAGGAAGTGTTCCTTCACTTACTTATTATATGCAAAGCTCTTGGTTGAGTAGTTTAAAAGTCTTAAATGGAAGCGATTTTTCTTTTCCAAATAAAACGGCACTAAAGATGGGTGTTAAAAAAAATAATATTTTAAAAGATCTTCTAGTTAAAGCACAAAAAGATTTGGCTTTTGCAAAAGTACAAAACTTAAAGAAAAAATGGATGGATATTAACAATAATAAAGAAAAAATAGAATTTTTTACCAAAAAAGAGAGACAATTTTTAACGAATAAAAAAAGAATTAATTTTTGTATCGATCCTGATTGGATGCCTTATGAAAAAATTGAGATGCACAACTATATAGGTATATCTTCTGATTATATAAAGCTTTTTCAAAAGCATATTCCCATTCCTCTTAAACTGGTTAAAACATCTTCTTGGAGTAGTTCTTTAGAATATGCGAAAAAAAGAAGATGTGATATGTTTCCCTTAATTATGCAAACAAAAGAACGATCACAATATCTTAATTTTTCTAAAGTATTAATTGACGTTCCTTTGATTATTGCTACACGATTTAATCAACGTTTTATTAATAAAATTTCTGACATTCCTTTAGAAAAAGTAGGTGTTGTAAAAAACTATGCTTATACTTCTATCTTAAGAGACAAATATCCAAGCTTAGAATTAATTGAAGTTTCAAGTGTTGAGGATGGACTAGATAAAGTAAAGAATGGTGAAATATTTGGGTTTATTGGCTCTTTGTATTCTGTTGCTTATGTTATTCAAAATAAATACATTGAAAATCTAAAAATATCAGGTAAATTTGATGAAAAATGGCGCTTAAGTGTAGGAACTAGAAATGATGAAGTACTTTTAAATAGTATTTTTAACAAAATTATTGCGCTTATTAGTGAAAAAGAAAAAGCAGTAATAAAAAACAAATGGATTTCTTTAAATTATCAAAATGCTGTTGATTACACTATGATTATTCAACTGTCTGTTGTTTTTTTGATAATTCTAATCTCAATTTTTTATAAAAACAGATCGGTAAAAAGTATTAATGCAAAACTGACACTTGCTAATATGGAGATTAAAGAGCAACAAGAAATGGTAAATAAATATGTGATGATATTAAATACAGATTTGAAAGGGAATATTACTCATCTAAATAAAGCCTATTCATTGTGTTTGGGCTATAGAGAAGCTGAGCTTTTAGGGAAAAACCATATTTTAATGAAACATGAAAGCACCACAAAAGAATTTATTAAAAAATTGTGGAATACACTTAAACGAGGTAAATCTTTTGTTGGTGAGATTAAAATGCATACAAAAAATAAAGAAACAAAAGAATTTACTATTTATATTGAAGCTATTTATAAAAATGAAGAAAAAATTGGTTACCGTTGCATTTGCCAAGATATTACAGATAAAAAAAGATTGGAAGCTCTTTCTTTAAGAGACAAACTAACGGGTTTATACAATAGAAATAAATTTGATGAATTAATGATACTTAAAATTGAAGAATTCAATAGGTATCAAGTGGATTTTTCAATAATTATGATTGATAGTGATAATTTTAAATGTATAAATGACGACTATGGTCATGATGTTGGAGATAAAACTTTAGCACATATTGCAAAAATATTAAAAGATAATGTTAGAATAACTGATATAGTTGCTAGGTGGGGTGGTGAAGAATTTATAATTGTGTGTGAACATACGAATAGAAAAAAATCGTATATTGTTGCAGAAAACATTAGAAAGATAATAGAAAAAGAAAATTTCAAAGAAATAGGCAAGCAAACTATTTCTTTGGGTTTAACACAGTTCACCAATGAAGACAGTATTGATAGTATTTTTAAAAGAGTAGATAAGGCCCTATATAAAGCCAAAAAAGAAGGTAAAAACAAAACTATAATAGCCTAGGAGAGTATATGTTACAAGGCCTTAATCATATCACATTGGCAGTATCAAATCTTGATAAGTCATTTGACTTTTATGTTAATATCTTGGGTTTTAAAGCACATGCCAAATGGGAAAAAGGTGCTTATTTATCAATAGGTGATTTGTGGTTTTGTTTGAATATTGATGAAGTTGATTTTAGAGGCGATTATTCTCATATTGCTTTTGATATTAAGAATGAAGATTATGATAAATACGTTGCTTTTCTTTTAGAAAAAAAAGTACATTTATGGAAAGAGAACTCTTCTGAAGGAAAATCCCTATATCTCTTGGATCCTGATTTACATAAAATAGAAATACATGTGGGTTCTTTGCAAAGCAGATTAAAATCACTTAATAAAAAAGATTTTGAAAACTTAGAATATTTTATTTAGTTTTTACAGGAATAACTCTTTTACTTTTCCAATAATATTTTTTCCAATATACATTGTCTAAAGTAGAAATAATAACACCTTTTGAAGAACTAATATGCATAAACTTTTTATCTTTTAAATAAATGCCTACATGACGGTATTTTTTAGAAGGTTTAAAAAATACCAAATCTCCTGTTTGTAAGTCACTTTTATTTATAAAAAAACCTCTTTTAGCTTGATAATAGGTTGTTCTTGGTAATGATATATTTAGGCTTTGTTTAAAGGCTTTTTGAACAAAAGAAGAGCAGTCCTGAACTTTCCTTGTATTACCACCTAGTTTATAAACAATATCTCTGTGGGTGTTAAAATAGTTTAATAAAGCTTTTGAAATATTATTATCTTGGTAGGTTTTTTGTGTATAGAGTTTTTTTGGAGCGCTTATTTGTTTTTTTTGTGTAGAAACACAGGAGACAAAAAGAAAACTTGCACAGATTAATAAAAAAAATGTTCTTATCATTTTCCCTCTTTTATCAGATAGCTCTTAGAACTACCCCTAAATAAACAGCTATAAATCCTAAAAAAATATTTAAAGGAATTAAATATTTGGATATAAGAATTAATATATTTTTTGTTTTTAACATTTCACCCATTTCAAAGGCTTTTTGAGCTTGATTTCTTTTGATATATACAAAAACAAATACAGCAGCCATTGCAGTGAAAATAACTTCTTTAAGTATTATAGTGGAATATAAAGTACTTTGATTTAAAGAAAGTGTATATATAAGAATAAGAGCACTTAATAATAAAAGAAGTATAGAAGGAATAAGTAATTTAAAAAAATTATTAAGGTTTTGTAAACTTCTTTCTATTTTAATTCTAGGTTCTGCTATTTCTTGCATAGAGAAATGAACGGCATATCGTAAAACTATCATGCCTCCAAGCCATATAATGGCGCAGACTACATGTAGAAATACGATTTGTGTTAAAAAGTTAGTAAAAATATCGCTCATGTATACTAAAGGTTTTCTTTTGCATAACCAAGGGCTGCATTTTTAGCTTCTTCGATTTTACTAACATCTTTTCCACCAGCTTGTGCAAAGTCAGGTCGTCCTCCACCGCCTCCGCCAACAATAGGAGCAATTTGTTTAATCCAATCGCCTGCTTTTATAGAAGTATTTTTACTTCCTGCAACCAACATTACTTTATCGCCTTTTGCTTGCAATAAAAGAACAGCAAGTTTTTCATTGCCATTTTTTAAATCATCAACAATTTTTTTAATATCACCCGTTTTAACAACATCTACAACTATTTTAACATCACCTATAACTTCTTCATTAATAGGGCTTACACTTGCACTTAAGGCTTCGTTTACTTCTGTTTTTAGTGTTTTGATTTGTTCTTTTAGTTTATTAATACCTTGAATTACATCGGTATTTTTAACTTCTTTTTCTACTTCGTTCATTTTTGTAATAATATCTTTTGCATATTTAACAGCTGAAAGAGAACATACAGCCTCTATTCGTCTAACTCCTGCACTAACACCTGATTCTTTAACAATATAAAAAGAACCAATGTCTGCCGTGTTATTTACGTGCGTACCCCCACAAAACTCAACAGATCTATCTTCAAACGTAACAACTCTTACTGTTTTCCCATATTTTTCACCAAACATAGCAATAGCGCCTTTGTTTTTTGCTTCTTCTATTGGTAATTCTTCTACGTTTCCAGATATTCCATCTGCTATCATAGTGTTTACTAGATTTTCAACGTCATTTAATTGAGAACTGCTCATAGCTTTTGCATAAGTAAAATCAAATCGTAAACGTGTTGCATCATTTAAAGAACCAGCTTGAGATACAGTTGATCCAAGTACTTCTTTTAAAGCACTTTGTAAAAGATGGGTTGCACTGTGGTGTTTTGCAACTTCGCTTCTATTTATTACTTGTGCAGTAAGTAAATCACCTTGTTTGATATTTCCATCTTTTATGATAACTTCTGATAAATTAAGTCCAAAATATTTAGAAGTTGCAGTAATTTTTGCTACTACTTCTTTATTTTTTAATACACCAATATCTCCATTTTGTCCCCCAGAAGTTGCATAAAAAGGAGTTTTTTCTAAAAGAATAAAACCTTTTTTATTTTTTTCTAAAGTACTTACTTCTTTATAATTCTCATCTAAAAGTGCTAGAATTTTTGTTTCATTAATAATACTGTCATAACCAATAAATTCATTTTCACCGTATTTTTCTAATAAAGCCTTAAAATCTCCACTTGAAGACTCATCAAGCGCACCTTTCCAAGAAGCTTTTGCTTTTGCTTTTTGTGCACTCATTAAGGTATCAAAGCTTTTATTATCTACTTTTATATTGTTATCTCTTAACATATCTTCAGTAAGATCTAAAGGAAAACCATAGGTATCATAAAGTTTAAAAGCAACTTCTCCTGAAAAAATATCTTTAGTATTTTTTAACTCATCATTAAATATATTCATACCCAAATCAATAGTTTTAAAAAACCTTGCTTCTTCTAGGGTAAGCTGTTCTTTTACATAAGCTGCATTTTCTATAAGTTCACTGTAGTGTTCACCTAAAATATCTGCTAAAGTATCATAAAGATCAGCCATATAGGGTTTTCTAAACCCAAGTAAATAACCATGTCTTACAGCACGTCTTAAAATTCTTCGTAAAACATAACCCTTACCTTCTTTATCAAAAAGTATTCCTTGAGATAACATAAAAGCACTTGCTCTTAAATGATCAGCAATTACTCTGTATGAACCAATAGTCTTTTTAGTAGTTTTTTTACCTACAAGTTCTTCTAGTTTGTTAATTAGAGGTAAAAAGTTTGAAGAATCAAAGTTGTTTAATACGCCTTCTTTTATAGCAATAACTCTCTCTAATCCCATACCTGTATCAATAGAAGGTTTTGGAAGAGGATTTAGTGTTCCATCTTTGCTTCTTTCGTATTGCATAAATACTAAGTTCCAGATTTCTAGGAATCTATCTCCTTCTCCCCCCATTTTATCTTCAGGGCCAGAGAAGTGTTCTTCTCCTTGGTCATAAAATATTTCAGAACATGGACCACAGGCACCTGTATCTCCCATAGACCAGAAGTTGTCTTTGTCTCCAAATTTAATAATTCTGTCTTTTTTTATATGTTTTGTCCATAATTCATAGGCTTCATCATCACTGTCATGAACAGTAACCCAAAGTTTTTCAATAGGAAGTTCTAGGTTCTTAGTAATAAACTCCCAAGCATTAGCAATGGCTTCTTCTTTAAAATAATCTCCAAAAGAAAAATTTCCTAACATTTCAAAAAGTGTATGATGTCTTGCTGTATAACCAACATTTTCTAAATCATTGTGCTTCCCACCTGCTCGTAAACACAGCTGACATGAAGTGGCTCTTGGATTTTTAGGTCTAGGAACAGCGCCTGTAAAAATATCTTTAAATTGAACCATACCTGCATTAACAAACATTAATGTTGGATCATCTGGAACCAAAGGCATAGAAGAAATAACCTTATGTCCTTTATTTTCAAAATAATCTAAAAATTCTTTTCTAATATCCATTCTTTTATCCCATCTCTTATCTAGTCTTTTTTTAAGTTGGATATTTTACCTAAATAAGCATTTAACTATAATTAGTGCAAAAAGTAGAAATAATATTATTCTTCAAGGCTTTTTCTAAGGTCTATAGAAAAACTTATAGATAAATACTATATACTTAAGTTTTATACTACAAAGGATAATTATATATGTTTAAGTTTTTACTTCTTATATCTTTTTTTATTACATGCGTATGTGCTAATACCTCTATTTTAATAGTAAATTCTTATCATAAGGGTTACACTAAAAGTGATGTAAGCATAGAAGCAATTGAAAATGTTCTCACGAAAGATAAAAATACGGATGTAAGTGTTTTATATATGGACTCCAAGCGTATTTCTTCTTTAGAGTATTTTGATAAGTTAAAAGAGCTGTATGCTGTGCAGATGAAAAATAAACACTATGATTTAGTTATTACACTTGATCATTTTGCATATACGTTTATAATAAAGAACTACCGAAACTTTTTTAGCAATGAGAAGATATTAGCTTTGGGATTAACAACGTACGACAAAGAAGAACTGATAAAGCGTAAGCTTGATAATACTGTCTCAGTATATTTAGTAAAAAAATACATAGAAGAAAATGTTCAAATCATAAAGTCTTTAATTCCAAGGCTTAAAACCCTATATATAATAGACAGTAAAGTAGAGAAACAAGATAAAGCAGTCTTTATTAAAAATGAAATTGAAAATATAGAATATTTACAAATAAGTAATAAAAAAGACTTAAAAAAGATTCTTTTTAAAAAAGAAAAAAATGCAGCCATACTGTTTATTAAACTCACAAAGAATAAAGAAGGGAAAATTCCTAAGAATGATGAAATATCGGATCTTCTTCAAAACTCTTTTCTCCCTGTTTTTATTAATAGTTCAATTTTTATAAGCAAGGGTGCTTTGGGTGGAAAATTATTGTCGTTTGAACTTCTTGGAAAAAATGCAGGAAGATTTGCTTTAGACATAATTAAAAATGACGTGAGTGATGTTAAGTTTTCTAGGGACAGTAAAACTGTATTTAATTATCAAGAACTCTTACGCTTTGATTTGTTTCCTATACTTGGACTTAAAGACTATGAATTAATTAATAAAAATGAAGATTTTTTTGATAAATACAGAGCTTTGATTAATTATGTATTTATTTTATCTCCTTTGTTAATGATTTTAATTTTTGCTTTGGTTTTAAATATTTACAGACGTTTTGAATTAGAAAAGAAACTAAAAGCCAGATTACATTTTGATAATGTAATGTTAAATGCAATTGAGAGTCCCATTTTTTGGCAAGATGAGAATGAAAGAATTATAGATGCAAATATAAAGTTTTGTACTTTAATTGACATAAAGTTAAAAAAACTACAACATAAAAAACTAAAAGATTTTAAAAAGAATAAAAAAGTAAATATAGTAATGGATTTTTTAGAAGAAAATAAAAAACAACGAGGGAAAGACTTTATCTTTAGATATAGTGATAAAGATTTGAATGATAGAATTTACCTCATTAAACAAAAAAAATACTTTGATAAAAAAACAGGTTCAGAAGGCGTGGTTAGTATCTTCACTGATATTACAGCTGAGAGAGCTATTGCAATTGAGAGAAAAAGAAATCAACAATTTATTTTGCAACAATCAAAGCTTGCAGAATTGGGCGAAATATTTTCATCTATTGCGCATCAGTGGAAAGCACCTTTAGTAGAAATAACCACTATTGCACAAGAGCTTTTTTATTCATCTCCAAGTAGTAATAAGAATGATACAAATGAAAGAGAATCTTATGTGGGTGAAATCTTTAAACAAGTAAAATATATGAATGATACTATGAATGAATTTCAAGAGTTTATTAAACCTTCTCATTCAAAACATATTTTTTCTATTAAAGAAGCAATAGAATCAATGCTTGAAATTATGAACCACAATATAGTTTTTAATTATATTAATATTACTATTAGTGTAGAAGAAAATACCAATGATGAGGTTCTTGGTTTTAAAAATGAATTTATGCAGAGTTTTCTAAATATAATTAATAATGCCAGAGATGTTTTGCTTAAAAATGATTTTAAAGCAAGAAATATCTTTATAAATATATACAATGAAAAAAAGTTTGTTGTAATAAAAGTACAAGATAACGCAGGAGGAATAAAAGATAAAGATATTGAAAAAATATTTGAGCCTTATTTCTCTACAAAAGTTACTGGACATGGTTTGGGTTTATATATGGCAAAAGTAATTATAGAAGATAAAATGGCAGGTTCCATAAAAGTTGAGAATATCAACGATGGTGCATGCTTTACTATAAAAATAGGACAAGAAATTTGAAAATACTAGTATTAGAAGATAATGTACGTCTAGCAAAGTTAATTAAACAAGCTTTGAAAAAAGAAGCGTATGAAGTAGATAATTTTTACAATGGAGAAGATGCTTTAGGTGCCATTGGAAATGGTTACTCTTGTTTTATTTTGGATATAAATGTACCTGGAATGGATGGTATTTCTGTTTTAGAATATATTAGAATTAACCATAAACAAATTCCTTGTATGATTATTTCTTCAAATCATGATTTAGAGCATATACAAAAATCGTATGAATATGGCTGTGATGATTATATTAAAAAGCCTTTTTTTATTTTTGAACTTATTCAAAAAGTAAATAAATTATGCCTTAATACAAAAAGCATGCTAGTTTTAGATAAAGAATATAAATACGATTATTCAAAAAAAGTTTTATTTTATAAAGAAGAAGAAGAAGTAGAACTAACCAAAAAAGAAATACTTTTTCTTGAATTATTTGCAAGTAACTTACATCATATTGCTACGTACAATGAAATTGAAGAGTATGTTTGGGAAGGTGAAAGTACTAATCTGACAAATATAAGAGCTCTTATTAAAAGACTTAGAAAAAAGATTCCTTATGAAAGTATCACGATTGTGAAAGGTTATGGATATTCTTTAAATAAAAGCGTAGAAATTGTATAATAATTTCTTAAGTAAATATAAGTTTATTTTCTTATTTTTAAATTAAAGCAAAGTATCAGGAATATTCATGTTTAATACGATAAATATTATCAAAGGATAAAAATTATCCTTAATGACTTTTTCTTTAGAGAAATTAAACAAAGGCTTAATAAAATTTAAGTAGTATTACGCCTATTCTAAATGTGAATATACTCGCAAAATATGAAATGTTTAAAGTATATTTTCATTTAGAATAAACCAAGAAAAGGAATTTATATGTTAGATTTAGCAATTATCGGAGGAGGACCTGCTGGCCTTACTGCAGGACTTTACGCAACCAGAGGTGGATTAGACAATGTAACTATGTTTGAACTTGGACTTCCTGGTGGACAGATTACCACTTCATCAGAAATCGAAAATTATCCTGGACAAAAAGAAGTTGTTACAGGAATGGCACTGATGGAAGAATGGCCAGCTCAATGTAAACAATTTGGTTTAAAACATGAGATGAATGAAGTTACAAAAGTGACTAAAGAAGGTGATATCTTTACTATTACTACAGCAGATAAAAAAACACAAGAAGCAAGAGCTGTTTTATTAGCAACGGGTTCTGTTCCAAGACGTGCTGGATTTAAAGGTGAAGATGCTTTATTTGGAAAAGGTGTATCTACTTGTGCTACGTGTGATGGTTTTTTCTATAAAGGAAAAGAAGTTTCTGTGATTGGTGGAGGAGATACTGCTATTGAAGAGGCTGTTTATTTATCAAAAATGTGTGCAAAAGTATACTTAGTACATAGAAGAGATACATACAGAGCAGCTCCAAGTACTATTGCACATATGAAAGCACAAGAAAATATTATTGAAGTTACGAATCATGATATAGAAGAAGTTTATGGAGATGCGATGGGTGTTGTAGGCTTAAAAGTTAAATCTAAAATCACAGGTGAGATTACAGATCTCCCAACACCTGGTGTTTTTGTTTTTGTTGGGCGTGATGTATTAAATACTTCATTAAAACAAGATGATGGATCTTTTTTATGTGCTACAAACAAAGCGGGTGAAATTATTGTAGATTTAGGAATGAGAACAAATGTTCCTGGTTTATATGCAGCTGGAGATGTTCGAATTGAAGCAGCTAAACAAGTTGTATGTGCAGCTGGAGATGGTTCAACAGCAGCTATTAATATTATTGAATATTTAGGATAATACATGATTAAAATAGGAATTTTAGGAAGTAATGGGCGTGTTGGAGCCTTGTTAATTGATGATTTGAAAAACGACACAGAAGCACAAGTTGCTGCTTGTTTTGTACAAAATAAACTAAATAAAACAGTGCCAGAAGGTACGGTTGTAACTAATGATATGAAAACCTTATGTGAAAGTTCTGATATTATTATTGATTTTTCAAAACCAGATGCTACTGAAGAATTATTAACACAAATTGTAGAAAATGGTGTAAAAACTCCTTTGGTTATTGCAACAACTGGTTTTTCTAAACACCAACAAAATTTATTATTAGAAGCCAGTAAAAAAGTTCCTGTTTTATATGCATCTAATATGAGTTTAGGAGTGGCTGTATTAAATAAATTAGTGGCACTTGCTTCTAAAACTTTAAGTGATTTTGATATTGAAGTGGTTGAACAACATCACAGATATAAAGTAGATTCACCATCAGGAACTGCTTTAACCTTAGCAAATTCAGCAGCAAGCGCTAGAGACTTAGACTTAGATAAAGTTAGAGTATCAGGACGTGATGGAGATATAGGTGAAAGAAGTAAAGATGAAATTGGCGTAATGAGTTTAAGAGGTGGCGATATAGTTGGACGGCATACTGTTGGGCTTTATAATGATGGTGAATTTATTGAATTGCACCATACAGCAACTACTAGAAATACTTTTTCAAAGGGCGCTATTAAAGCTGCTAAATGGTTAGTAAACAAAGAAAAAGGTTTATATTCTATTAATGATTGTCTTGGACTATAAATTCAGTTATTTTAGATATAATTCGTTTTAAACACTTAAATAAATAGCAATGAAAATAAAAAGATATTTAATTTATAAATTATTTTATAAATGTGCATCCAGTTCACTTTTTGTTTTCATTTTAAAGGGTAAATAAATGTGCGCAATAGTTGGGATTTACGGGAATGAAAATGCAGCGAGAATGGCTTCTTTAGCTTTATTTTCTATGCAACACAGAGGTCAAGAGGCAAGTGGTATTTCTTCTTCAAACAATAATAAAATCAAAACCTATAAAAAAAGAGGTTTAGTCTCTGAAGTTTTCAAAGAAGATACCTTGGCTTTATTAGAAGGTTCAATGGCAATTGGACATAACAGGTATTCTACAGCAGGTGGAGATACCCTAGATGATACACAACCTATTTTTGCAAGATATAAATTAGGTGAAATATCTATTGTTCATAATGGAAATTTGATTAATAAAGAAGAAGTACGACAAGAGCTAATTGATGATGGAGCTATTTTTCAATCAGGGCTTGATTCAGAAAATCTGGTTCACTTAATTGCTAGATCTTCTCAAAGTAGGTTAAGAGATAGAATTAAAGAGGCTCTTAATAAAACTATTGGAGCATTTTGTTTTATTATTCAATCACGTTCTAAACAATTTGTAATCAGAGACAGATATGGAATTAGACCCTTATCTTTAGGTAAAATTAAAACTGGTGGTTACATTGTAGCTTCTGAAACATGTGCTTTTGAACTGGTTGATGCTGAATTTATTAGAGATGTACGACCTGGTGAAATGCTTATTTTTACCAATGGAAATGAAGAACCTGAATCACTTCAAATATTTGAACCTGAATTTAGACCTTGTGCTTTTGAATATGTATATTTTGCACGACCTGATTCTGTAATTGATGGAAAAACTGTTTATTCTACAAGAGAAAAAATGGGTAAAACGCTAGCGTTAAACGATAAAAACGATCAAATTAAAGTTGATATGGTTGTTCCTGTTCCTGATTCTGGAGTTCCAGCAGCACTTGGTTATGCAGATGAAAGTGGCATTCCTTTTAAATATGGAATTATTAGAAATCACTATGTTGGACGTACATTTATAGAACCAACACAAGAAATGAGAGCGTTAAAAGTAAAAATGAAACTCTCTCCAATGCGTTCATTAATTGAAGGAAAATCTTTACTTGTTATTGATGATTCAATTGTGAGGGGAACTACTTCAAAACGAATTGTTAGAATGTTAAAAGATGCAGGGGCAAAAGAAGTACACTTTAGAGTTGCTAGTCCTGAAATAAAATTCCCTTGTTTTTATGGAATTGATACACCTAATAAAGAAGAGTTAATTTCTTCTTCTATGAGTAAAGATGAAGTACGTGATTATATTGGGGCTGATACACTTGAATACCTCTCAATTGATGATTTGAAAAAATCTATTGGTGATGGTAATTATGGTTTA
>CAJXWI010000006.1 GCA_913062735.1 uncultured Arcobacter sp. | reverse complement strand
CAAACAGTCATATCCTTTTTCCGCTAAAAAATAAAAAGATTTAGCTTTCTCAAAGTCAGGGGAAGAGCCTTATGAAATATTGTTTACTTGCGCAATGTTCTTTATTCTTCTATCTTGAAAAAGAAGAAATTATTATTAGTAATCGTGGAGCGTGGTTCTGACTTTGTTGAAGCCGAGCGTTTATTTTGTATTTCGGAAAAAACTGAGGACTGCTTGACCGTTAAAAAAGGTGCTTTAATGCACGTTTTAGGGGGTTCCGCAAGTTAGAAATACAAAATGATAAGTGAGGGAAGCTGCAAGCCTTCAACAACCGTCAGTTGCTTCTTTGTTTCTTTCTTGCAATCAAGAAAGAAAAAAAACGAATGCGCTAGCTTTCACGAGCTCTAAAATATAAATAATATAATTTGTTAATTCAAGGACCAACTGCGACAAATTTTCAGTATGGAGTGGTAAGCTAAATTCATACCCTTTTTTGTAAACTATATTATAAAGAGTTTAATAAGTCTTTTTTCTCATCTTTAGTTAAAAAACACACATCAAAAGCATTTTGTTTTAACGTAATAATATCTTCGTCATCTAAACCAACAATACTTTGTGCTATTTTAAATTCATGTTTAATTTCTATGCCTTGAACTGCTGGATCATCAGTATTTAAACAAACCTTTAAACCTTTGTTTAAAAATGTTTTAATAGGATGGTTTTTAATGTCACTAATAGTTCCTGTTTGATAATTTGACGTAATACAGGATTCAATAGCTATATTTTTCTCTAACATATAATCCATTAGAGCTTCATCAGTTGCACAAGCTACTCCATGACCTATTCGTGTCGCTTTAAGCTCATCGATTGCTTGATACATACTTTGTGAACCTCCAGCTTCTCCTGCATGTACAGTAATATGTAAGCCTGCATCTCGCACTTGTTTAAAATGATCCACAAATAAAGAGCCAGCAAAGTTATATTCATCTCCTGCTAAATCAACAGCAGTGATATTATTCTTAAAAGCTAAAATAGCGTCTAATTCAAGTTGACACTTTTCAACTCCAAAAGTACGACTTAAAATTCCAAGAAGTTTAATTTTAATTTTAAAATCTTTTAAGCCTAATTGAATTCCGTCAATAATAGCTTCTACTACATCTTGTACATTCAAATTGTGATTCATTGCCATATAGTAAGGAGAAAACCTAAGCTCTGCATAATGTAAGCCTGCATTAAATGCATCTTGCACATTCTCATAAGCAATCTGTTTTACATCATCTAGGGATTTTAAGACAGCAACTCCCCAATCAAGTTTTTTCAAAAATGCTAATAAATCGGCTTCTTGATTTTGTATTTGTACATAAGGAATAAATTCTTCTAAAGTATGTACGGGTAATTTAATATTGTTTTTTTGAGCCAGTTGCCAAATTGTTTTTGGTCTAATATTTCCATCTAGGTGTCTGTGTAAATCCATTAAAGGAAGGGGAGTATTTTTCATCATTTTTCTTTTTTCTTTTTTCTAATTATAACGTAATTAGCTAAGGATCAAAATGAAGCAGAACTTTACTGCTTCATTTAAAAGAATTATTTACTAGCTGCTTTAAAACTTTTAATAGAATGTAAATCTTTTGGCAAAATCATTACTTCTTGTGAATTGTGTTTTTTATGTTCTACATATTTCACAAAACTAAGTGCATAATCTAAATATGTATCTACACCCTTACCTCTTTTGTCTTGTACTGTTTTAAAAGTTGTATATCCATCTTTTCCACCAGCGGTATAAGAGTTCGTTACAATAGTATACATTTTATCTTCAATTAAATCACCCCAAACTTGTGTTTTTCTATCAAGAATTTCTAAATTTGAAATAGTATTATTAATATCTTTACTCATATCAACATCATATTTTAAAGCATATGAATAAGGAAAAGATCCAGTTGAACCACCTGTTTTAACATTTGCGATTGCATCTTCTAATACTTGTTTAATCTCTTTACCTGTCATTTGAATTTCAAATAAAGTATTTGAAAAAGGTAATAAAGAATACGCATCTCCCATATTAATTTCACCCTTCATAATAGGCGTTCTTACTCCTCCTGCATTTTGAATACAAGCATCTGCTAATTTACTTAAATCATAAAAACTCTTAGCAACAATAGCTGCAATATCACTTCCTAAAGGCAAAGTATTTCTTTTATCATAAGTATCACCAGGAATTCTACTATGACCTATTTCTTCCCCTGCACTTCCAATAACAGCAGCTTTTTTTACATTTACTTTGTCTTCATATTCTTTTACAATTTTTAAAGCTTCTTTGTTTTCTTCTACAATATCAATATTAGAAGCGGCATTAAGAATATTTAAAATTTTTGTTTTTTCTTCAAGACTTACTTCTACTTTTTTTCCGTCTTTGTTTTTTCTCTTAAATACATCGCCGGCTAGAATTTTTGGCTCTCCAGTACAATATAGGACATCTCCTTGTTTATCAAATACAACATCTAAATCTCCTAATAAGTGAGCATATTCCCAAGCTTGAACAACACACACTTGTTTGTTCTCTTTAGATGTAACAATACTTGGATAATCATTTGAAGTACTTTTTAAACCAAGGTTTGAGAAATCTCCTAATAATGAGTGAGAGTCTCCCCCTACTATAATATCAACACCACTTAAAGCAGCTGCCATTTTTAAATCATTTTTATATCCTTGATGAGATAAAACAATAATTTTATTAATGCCCTTTTCTTTTAATTCATCAATATATTTTTGCGCTGTTGTAATTTCATTTGAGAATTTAATTTCATCACTTGGATTTGAAGACTTCACTGTTTTCCCAACAATATCAATTCCAATAATTCCAATCTTTTCTTTGCCCACTTGCTTTATAACATAAGGAGACCATTTTCCTTCTAATATATTTCCTTTATCAGGAACGACATTTGCAGCAAGCATTGTAATATCATCATCTAATAAATCAAGAAAATCTGCCAAAGCTTTATCTCCATCATCAAATTCATGATTCCCTAAAGCATAAGCATCCCAAGAAATTAAGTTTAAGGCTTTTGCATCTGCTTTTCCTTTAAACAAAGAATAAAACAAGGTTCCTTGAAAAGTATCTCCAGCGTTTAATACCAAAGAGTTTGGTTTTTTAGCTTTGAGTTTTTTTAATTGGTTTACCATTCTTGCATATCCACCAATTTGCATATAGGTTTTAACCCCATCTACTTTTAGTTTCATTCTCTCACTTGCAATATGTGAGTGAATATCATTTACATGAAATACTGAGAGTTTAAAGGCTTCAGCATTATTTGCACTCATTACACCAGCACTTAAGATCAAACTTAACATTATCTTCGAATACATATTTTTCATTTTGTTTCCTATATATTTATAAAATTTAAGAGAATATCTCATATATCTCTTTTACATTGGGTTTTACACTTCCAATTTTAATAGCGCTTAAAATTCTTTGTTTCGCTTCAAGATAATCATTTTCATCTTTTGCATGAATGGTGACAAGTACAGAGTCTTTTTCAACAATTTCACCTAAAGCAATAACATTTTCTAATCCCACACTGTGATCAATGATATCACTTGAACGAATTCGTCCTCCACCTAAACCAACAACACTCATTCCAAGTGCAATAGTATCAATAGCAGCAATTATTCCTTCTTTTGGTGCATATACAGCTTTAATAAATTTGGCTTTTTGTAAATATTTTAAAGGACGTTCGCAAAAATCAGCAGGCCCACCTAAAGCATGTGTCATTTTCTCAAAAATTTCTAAAGCAGCTCCTGAAGAGAAAGCTTTTTCTAATTTTTCTCGTGCTTCGTTGTCATCTTTTGCAAGTTTGGCATTCACTAATGCACTTTGAGCTAGAACCATAGTAACTTCATGTAAACGCGGATTTTTATTTGTATTTTTTAAATATTCAATCGCTTCGTTAACTTCCAGAGCATTTCCAGCATTGTAAGCCAAACACTGATTCATATCAGTTAAAATTGAAACCGTTTTCACACCAGCATTATTAGCGATTTGAGCTATGCTTTGTGCAAGTTCTTTTGAAAGTTCATAAGTAGGCATAAATGCACCACTTCCCACCTTTACATCCATCACAAGTGTATCTAAACCTTCAGCAAGTTTTTTTGCCAAAATAGATGCACTAATCATGGGTACACTTTCAACTGTAGCAGTAACATCTCTAATTGAGTAAATTCTTTTATCAGCAGGTGCAAGAGAACTTGTTTGTCCAATAATAGCAACGCCAATATCTTTTACAATATCTTTAAAAAGTGTGTCATTTGGAAGAACATTATAATTGGGAATAGATTCTAATTTATCTAAGGTACCACCTGTATGACCAAGACCACGTCCTGAAATCATTGGAACATACGCACCGCAAGCAGCAAGTAAAGGGCCAAGCATTAGGGATACAACATCACCTACTCCACCCGTTGAGTGTTTATCAACAATAGGACCATCAAGATCCCATGTTAATGTATTTCCTGAGTTTTTCATAGCAAGCGTTAGATTTGTTTTTTCATCTAAATCCATGCCATTAAAATACACAGCCATTGCAAACGCACTGATATGTTCATTTGCAACGCTACCATCGCTTACACCTTTAATAAATTCATTAATTTCACCCTTACTTAAGGGCAGATTATCTCTTTTCTTTTTAATAAACTCTTGTGGTATAAACATGATTTTCCTTATCCTATAAAGATTCCTGCAATTGATGCACTCATTAAGTTAGATAATGTTCCACCTAATACTGCAATAAGTCCAAATTTAGCAATCTCTTGTCTTCGTTCAGGTATTAATGCCCCAAGTCCACCTAATAAAATTGCAATAGAAGCAATATTGGCAAAACCACATAAAGCAAAACTTAAAATAGCAATTGTTTTAGATGACAATTCAACCATACCACTCTCTGCAATATTAGCAGGGAAGTATCGTATTAAGTCTCCATAAGCGACAAATTCGTTAATCATAACTTTTTGACCTAAAATTCCACCAGCAATTGAAGCTTCTTCCCAAGGAACTCCAATCAACCAAGCAACAGGTGCTAATAAATAACCAAAAATAGATGTCAAAGATAAAACAGGAAGACTTGTTCCTAATACAGAATTAATTCCTTCTCCAATTAAACCTAAAAATCCATTTAATAAAGCGATTAAAGCAATAACAGCAATAAGCATAGCCGCAATATTAATAGCTAAAGTCATACCACTTGATGAACCTTCAGCCGCTGCATCTAAAATATTTACATTTTTTGATTTCATATCCATTGTAGTTGGATCTTCTGGTATTTGCGTTTCTGGAACCAAAATTTTTGCAAATAATAGTCCACCTGGTGCTGCCATAAATGAAGCTGCAATTAAGTACTCCATTGGTACTCCCATTTGTGCATATCCAGCAAGAACAGCACCTGCAACAGATGCTAATCCACCCACCATTACTGCAAAAAGTTCAGATGGTGTCATTTTAAGTAAATACGGTTTTACAAGTAAAGGTGCTTCTGTTTGTCCTACAAAAATATTTGCAGCAGCAGACATAGATTCTGTTTTTGATGTACCCAATAGTTTTTGTAAAGCTCCACCAATAGTTTTAATAAAAATTTGCATAATTCCTAAATAATACAGTACAGAAATAAACGCTGCAAAAAAGATTACAAAAGCTAAAACATTAATAGCAAAAATAAAACCTAGTTTAAATGTAGCTAAGGGTCCAAGTACAAATACGATACCATCATTTGCAAAAGATAAAACCCAGTTTACTCCATTTGACATTACTTCTAAAACGCCTTTTCCAAATGGCAATAATAATACAAATGCTCCAAGTGATAATTGTAGTGCAAATGCACTAGCTACAGTTCTTTTGTTAATTGCACCTCGATTTTTTGAAAATAAAAATGCAACCAATAGTAAAAATACTATTCCTAATATTCCGGTCATAAAATAACTCCTTATTATATATTAAAGAAAAAAATATAAAAAAATAAATTAACACTCTTTCAAACAAGCACTAATTAAAATTTTCTATTAATTTGACTTTAAAGGTTTTCTGGTCCAAATGAGTATGTTAAAAGTTCATCTAACTTAAAACTCTTTTGATGCCCTTTTGTACTATGGCAAATATGAATCAGTGTATCTTTATTACAAAATTCTCGTATACGTTGTCTACAAGCCCCACAAGGTGTTACAAGGAAATCTGATTTTCCAACAACAACTATATCTTTAATAAGTCTCCCACCATTAACTATCATGTTTCCAATAGCTTGTTCCTCGGCACAAGAGCCAGATGGATAAGCAGCATTTTCAACATTACAGCCTAAGTGAATATTGTTGTTTTCATCAAGAATAGCAGAGCCAACATTAAATTTACTATAGGGTGCATATGCATTTTTATATGCAAGAGTTGCTTTTTGAATAAGTGTATCTAATTGATTTTTTTCCATAAATTAAATATTAGCTTAAGTTACTTAACTTAAGCTTTGATTTTATATGTAAATACTATACTACACCTTTAGATTAAAAGGAAATACATGAAAAATTTATCGCAATACATTGACCATACATTACTCTCCCCAAGTGCTACTGTATCGGATATTAAGATCTTATGCCAAGAGGCTAAAGAATATAATTTTTTTAGTGTTTGTATCAATTCTTCTTATGTTAAAGAAGCATCCATTTTCCTAGAAGATTGTGCTGTAAAAGTATGTACTGTTGTTGGTTTTCCTCTTGGAGCTTGTACTTCAGATACCAAAGCATATGAAGCAAAAACAGCCATCAAAGATGGTGCTAGTGAAATTGATATGGTAATTAATATTGGCTTTTTAAAAGCGCAAGATTTTGACAAGGTAAAAGAAGATATTGCCCTTGTGCAAAAAGCATGTGAAGGAGTTACCTTAAAAGTAATTTTTGAAACTGCTTTAATTACTGAAGAAGAATTAAAAAAAGTATCTTTAATATGTAAAGAATTAAAAGTAGATTTTATTAAAACATCAACTGGTTTCTCAAGCAGAGGTGCAAGTATTACGGATATTAAAATTATGAAAGAATGTGTTCAAGATGAAGTACTTATAAAAGCATCTGGAGGAATCAGAGATTATGATAAAGCTCTTTTAATGATTGAAGCTGGTGCTTCAAGATTAGGTGTTAGTGCTGGAATTGCTATTGTAAATGGTAGCAAAGACGATGGAAAAGATTATTAGATGAAACGCGTAATTTGGTTAGTCATGGACTCCTTTGGTATTGGAAATGCTAAAGATGCAAAAACATTTGGAGATGAAGGTTCTGATACTTTTGGGCATATTGCACAAGAGTATTCTTTAAATATTCCCAATCTTACTTCTTTAGGTTTATTAAAAGCTTACGAAACAAACAATAATAAAACACTTAAGTTAAAAAATACAAATAAAGAAGTTAAACATTGTTTTTATGGAGCGGCACAAGAATTATCCATTGGAAAAGATACTTTATCTGGACATTGGGAGATGGCTGGGGTATTAATTGATTTTGAAATGCAATTTTATCCCCAAACACTTCCTGCCTTTTCTTCTTCCCTTATGAAGGAAATCATAGAAAAAGGTAAAATTAAAGGTATGTTAGCAAACAGACATGCAAGTGGTATTGAAGTTATTGATACTTACGCGCAAGAGCACGTACAAAGCAACAAACCCATCTTTTATACCAGTGCAGATTCTGTTATTCAAATAGCAGCACATGAAGAAAGTTTTGGCTTAGATAATCTTTATGCCTTATGTGAAATAGTAAGAGAGATTACTAATTCACAAGGTATTGGAAGAGTAATTGCAAGACCTTTTATTGGAAATGAAAAAGAGGGTTACTCAAGAACTAAAAATAGAAAAGATTATTCTTTACGACCAAGTGGTAAATCAGTTCTTGAAACTGCTCTTGAGCAAAATAAAGAAGTCATTGGTATTGGAAAAATATATGATATCTTTTGTGGTCATGGGATTTCTAAAAAAGCCTTAGCATATGGATTAGAAGGTTTGGCAGATGAAACACTTAATCAAATGAAGCACTTAAAAAATGACGGTATTATTTATACTAATTTTGTAGATTTTGATATGGAATGGGGTCATAGACGGGATACTAAAGGATATGCTTCTGGTTTAGAGTATTTTGATACAAGACTAAAAGAAATAATAGATCAACTTGAAGAAGAAGATTTCCTAATAATTACAGCGGACCATGGCTGTGATCCTACATTTAAAGGTACAGATCATACAAGAGAAAATGTTCCTGTATTTGGAATGTTAAAGAGTAAAGATTTACAAAACATAGGTGTTAGAAGTACTTTTGCAGATATGAGTTCTAGTATTGCTCAACACTTAGGTATTAAAGCAACGCCATTAGGTAAATCTTTTTTATAAAATAAAGACATAAATATATGTCTTTATTTCTTGTTATAAAGATTCTAAAGCAACTTTAATCATATCATTAAACGTTGTTTGTCGATCATGTGCACTTGTAGCTTCACTTGTAACCAAATGATCAGAGATACTTAATAAACAAGCAGCTTGTTTCCCTGTAGCTTTAGCATTTACAAATAATCCCGTAGATTCCATCTCAACACATTTTGCACCCGTATCTTTAATAGTATCTTCTAAAGACCTAGATGAATAAAATACATCCGAGGAATGTGTTCTTGTTTTATGTAAAGTTACATTTAATTCTTGTGCACTTAAGCAGAGTTTTTCATTTATCTTTTCACTTGGGTAAGCTAAATGACTTGCCTCGTTTAATACTAATTTAGAAAAAGTATCAGAATCAGAATATGCTTCAGTAACTAAAACAACATCATATATTTTTAAATCTTCACTGTAAGCTCCAGCAGAACCAATTCTAATAATCGTATCTACATCATAAAATTTAAATAATTCATATGAATAAATACCAATTGAAGGAACTCCCATACCAGATCCACAAATAGAAACTTTTTTTCCCTTGTAAGTTCCAGTGTACATTAACATATTTCTAATTGTATTTACTTCTACTACATCACTTAAAAAAGTATCTGCTATGTATTTTGCTCTTAATGGATCACCTGGCATTAAAACTGTTTTTGCAAATTCATCTTTTTTTGCTTGTATATGTGGTGTCATTTATTATCCTTCTTTTCTTTTGTTAAGCGTACAATACTAAAAATCCACTTATGAAGGGATTAAGAAAAAAATAACTTTATGTAAGAATTCAGGCATAAAAAAAGGGAAGAACAGATGTTCTTCCCTTTTTAGAATCTTCTTATTTCTAGTATCTAGAGTAAGCAGCTTCTGTAACGTTTTGAGTGTTAACGATATATGGAACAAGTGCCATATGTCTAGCTCTTTTGATTGCAGTTTCAACCATTTCTTGTGCATTTTTAGAGTTTCCAGTAAGTCTTCTAGGCATAATTTTACCTCTTTCACTCATTGAAATCTTTAATAAATCAGTATTTTTATAATCAATGAAAGTAATTTTCATCTCAGTATATTTACAATATTTTCTTCCGTATTTTCTTTTTTCAGCCATTTAAATTTCCTATCCTAAAAAGGTATTTCATCTTCATCAATGTTAATTTCTGGAATTCTTTGCTCAGGCGCTTGAGGCTTAGCATAAGAATTTCCACCGCTTTGTTGTTGCCCATAATTATTTTGAGAAGGAGCATTATATTGGTTCTGCTCTTGTGCAGGTGCTTGTTGGTTGTAACCTTGATTACCACCTTGTGCACCTAATGCAGCTGAATCAGCTTTAGAATCTAACATAGTCATGTTATCCACTCGTAATGAGTGTTTACTTCGATTAGATCCATCTTGTGCTGTCCATTGTTCAAGAACCAAACGTCCTTCTAATAAAACTTTTGAACCTTTGCGTATATATTGATTAGCAACTTCAGCTGTTCTTCCAAAAATATTAAAATCTAAGAAACAAGATTCCTCTTTTTTTTGACCATCTTGCGTTTTATAACTGTGTGAAGTAGCAATTGAGCTTTTAGCAACTGCTGCTCCTGATGGCAAATATCTTAGTTCAATATCTCTAGTTAGTCTTCCAACCATAATTGTTTTATTATACATACATAAGTCCTAGTTTAAAAATTATTTAGCAGCTTTTTTAAGAGCAACTTCACACATATTGTTATATGCACCAAGTTCTTTATTATTTTCATATTTAATGAAAATAAAACGAATGATATTTTCATTGATTCTGTAATTTCTTTCTAACTCTAAAATAGCTTCAGTAGGTGCTTTAAAATATGCAATATAATAATGCCCTCTTTTATGTTTGTCTATTTCGTATGCTAAAGGTCTTGAACCCATATCATCACAAGCAACAATCTCACCACCATTTTTCTCAATGTTAGTTTTAACTAACTCAATTTGTGCTACTGTTTCTTCATCAGAAAGAGTAGGCTTAACAATAAACATAGTTTCGTAATGTCTAATTCTTGACATTTAATCTCCTCGTAGTATTAGCCAATATCTATTACAATATCAGCAAGGTTTAGATAAGTGGTGATTTTAGCGAAATAAAACTGAAAATTTCCTAAGAGAAGCTTGTAAATACAAATTTGGCTCTTTAACTTTGGAAGATTTAAACTCTAATTCAAGATTTAGTAAAAAATCAAACATCTCTAAGTACTGTTCTGGTTTGATTTTAATAGCAAGTTTACTTTTTTTCTCCCAAATATTTTTAGGAGGAGAGAAACCTAAAATTTCTTTGGCATCAGGAGAACCTATTGTTCTAGCATAAGCACAGATCATAAAAAGTTGTTGAACAAAAGCAGTTATTTGATTGATTAAATAAACTTCATTTATACCTTCATCTAATAAATAATATAAATCTTTTCCAATACTTTTACTGTCCAATAAATTATGTAAAAAATCTTCTAAAGAAATAGTACTTATTCCAAAACAATGATTATCAATTACTTTAGTAGAAATGGACTCTTGTAAAATACTTAGTTTATTTAAGTCATTAATACATAAACTCAAATCATTCTTATGCATAAAATATAAGTGAGATAAAGAAGCATTATCAATACTCATATTTTTAGCTTTTGAATAATCAAGAAGAATCTTTAACGCTTCATTTACAAAAGGTGTAAAAAAGCGAATGACTACCGCTTCTTGTGCAATTTCAAGTTTTTTAGAAAAAGCATTGGCCATTGTTTTAAATTCAACATCGCCAATACAAGCAAAAATAACAGTAGAATCTTTGTTTTGTTTACAAGCAGAGATTAATTCATCCACTTCTTTTTTAGGGAGTTTTTTTTCACGCTTAATAATAATTATATTTTTTGAAGAAAAGAGTGAATTTTGCAAAAGAGAGTTTTTGACATCTCTAAAATTGTAATCATCAAAATAAACTTTTTCAACCTCAGCATCACCACTAAAAGAATCAGCAATTTTTTGCGCATATGCTTCTACCATATAAGAAGATTGTCCATAAAACATATAAGCATTAAACGTTTTATTTTGCCGTAAAAGATTATCAAATTCGTTTTTATACATGCAGTAATGGTATCCTAAATAAAGTTAAGCAAAGCAAAAATAATCTAAAAGCTTAGTATTTAATCGAAGCAGTTATTTTTGTACTTACTAAATCTACCTCTTTAATAATAACTTTTATTTTTGAAAAAAGTTTTGCCCCTTTGTAATTATCCAATGATACTCTAAGCCCTGGCATATCATTGCTTAATTTAGCCAAACATTTATCTTCATTTACAATAACTGCTTTACATTCACGCCCTACATTTTCATATGCCCATCTGGCATATTTTCTAGCTTCTAAGTTCCAAACAACTACATCAACTAAACGCTCTTCATTGGAAATATAATCACATATTTCATCAATATTAGAAGGTACTTGTTTTGTTTTTAGCATTCGATGTAATACTAAATCTGAATACCTTCTTATAGGAGAGGTAAAGTGAGAATACGATTGAAAACCTAAACCAAAATGTCCTAGGTTTTTTGATGAATACTTTGCTTGTGTTTGAGCTTGAATAATTAACTCATCTACATCTTCACGTATACTTGAATCATAAGCTAATTTTTGAATTTTTAAAATGGTATCATGAACAGAAGAGCCCATTTTAGCTTTTATTCCCAAAATATTCACATCATCAATTAACTTCGATATATCTTTAAAAGAGGGTTCTTCATGTATTCTATAAATAGCAATATTAGCTACTTTTTTACTGGCTTCAATATTTGCTAAGAGCATACATTCTTCAACCAGTTGATGAGAAGCAGTAGATTCTTCTGTAATAATTTGTTCTAATTCTTCTTGTTCATTTAGTTTAAGTCTGTTTTCAACGGTTCTAAAATCGTAACCTTTTTTTAATCTTCTCTCTCTTATTATTTTAGTAAGTTCATACAAAGGTGTAATGTAAGACAAAATATTTTTTTCACACTCATCTGTACTTCTGTTTTTTCCTTCTAAAAATGCATCTATATCTTCATAAGCGAATTTCTTTTGAGAGATAATAATGGCTTCAAAAACATCCGATTTTTTAACAGCATAATTATTGTCTAAAACTATTTTAAATACATAGGCATAACGCTTAATACCTTCTACTAAAGAACACAATTCTTCAGATAAAGCAAAAGGCAACATAGGTAAAACCTTATTAGGTAAATACATAGAAACCGCTTTTTTTGAAGCTGCTTTATCTATTACACTTCCTTCTTTCACAAAATAAGACACATCAGCAATTGCCACATACAAAATATTTTCATTTTTATCATAATAAATAGCATCATCGTGATCTTTAGCACTTGAAGGATCAATAGTACAAAAAGGAAGAGAAGTCAAATCTATTCTTTTTTCATCGTCTTTCATTTCTACATTAACTTCAAGTTCAAAATTAGCCCTATGGATTTGTTTGTATATATATAAAGACAAGGTTTCATCAATCTTGGCATCTTGAATATTCCCTATATGTTTTTTTACATCAAAGGTTTTAGAATCCAATATTAAAACATCGAAGTTATTGTAGGTCTTGCATACTTTTTGTATATTTTTATGAGATAAAAGAATTTGCTCTTTTATGCTTATTAATTTATTATCATTCACATAAACTAAAATATCATTTTCATTTTTACTTAAGACTTCTATAATACTTGCTTTAAATTTATTTCTGGGATTAAATACACGTTTTACTAAAACCAAGTCTTGATCATAGGCACCATTTAACTTAGTAATGTCTAGCTTTATATTTTTCAAATCACTTTGAAGATCTTGCAAAAGTGCAAAATTCTTGTCTACTTTTAATACTCCAATTCTGTATTTAGAGTTCATTACAAAATGACTTTCTTCTTTTAGAAGTATTTCACTGCTAAGATATTTTTCAATTATTATTTTCTCTTCTTTTGAAAAAGTTTTTTCTTGATTTAGAATTTTTGTAAACAGTGCTTTTAGCATGAGTATCCTTCTTTGTATTAGAAGAATACTAGCTGAAAACAAATAAAAGCACAGCTCATATTTTATTATATCTTAAGTCTTGATATATACTAAACCCCAATAAAAGGACTTTTATTTTTTCTTAATCCATAAATTAGTTTTTATTTGATAAAATAGCGCAAATTTAAAAAGTAGAGGGATATACATGAGATTAAATGCATACTATGACAAAGATTGTAATATTGAGCTAATCAAAGCAAAAAAAGTTGCAATGATTGGTTTTGGATCACAAGGACACGCACACGCTGAAAACTTAAGAGATTCTGGAGTTGAAGTTGTTGTTGGATTAAGAAAAAGTGGAGCTTCTTGGGCTAAAGCACAGGCAAAAGGTTTTGATGTTAAAACTGTTGCTGATGCAACTGCTGTTGCTGATGTTGTTATGATTTTATTACCAGATGAAAATCAAGCAGACATTTATACAAATGAAATCGAAGCTAATCTTAAAGATGGTGCTTATGTAGCATTTGGTCATGGTTTTAATATTCACTATGGAAGAGTAGCTCCAAAAGCAAATATCAATGTAATGATGATTGCACCAAAAGCTCCAGGTCATACTGTAAGATCTGAATTTGTTAAAGGTGGAGGAATTCCAGATTTAATTGCAATTGAACAAGATCCTAGTGGAGATACAAAAGATATCGCTTTATCTTATGCTTGTGCTATTGGTGGTGGAAGAACTGCTATTATTGAAACAACATTTAAAGATGAAACTGAAACTGATTTATTTGGAGAACAAGCTGTATTATGTGGTGGAGCAGTTTCACTAGTTAAAGCTGGATTTGAAACATTAACAGAAGCTGGATATGCTCCTGAATTAGCATATTTTGAGTGTTTACATGAACTTAAATTAATTGTTGATTTAATGTTTGAAGGTGGAATCGCTGATATGAGATATTCAATTTCTAATACTGCTGAGTATGGAGATTATGTATCTGGTAAAAGAGTTATTAATGACGAGTCTAAAGCTGCTATGAGAGAAATCTTAAAAGAAATTCAAGATGGTAGATTTGCTAAAGACTTTATCTTAGAAGGTCAATCAGGATACCCTAGAATGAATGCTGAAAGAGCAAACGCAAAAGCTTCACTTATTGAAAAAACAGGTGCTGATTTAAGAGAAATGATGCCATGGATTAAAGCAAATAAAATTGTTGATATGGACAAAAACTAGAAAGTAAGGGACTCCCTTACTTTTTATAGCTCTATGCCAAAAAGAAAATATTCAAAAAAACAAAAAAAAACTACTAAGAAAAAAATAAAAATACTTAATTTAATTTTATTAATGATTTTTATTTCTATTACAGCAAGTATCATTGCATATACTATTTTATTACAAAAAACGAATGTAAACCAAGAAAGCAATTCAAATGCAAAACATACAAATACGCTATTAGAAGATAAAAATGAACTCGAGAGATACAGACAAGAGAGAGTTGAGAAATACAATCAACAATTACAAGAAAATACAATTCTAAATACACAAGAAAACTCTGATAATATAATAATAGAAGAAATAAAAGAAAAACTTAAAAACAAAGAAACAACTGGTTTTGTTACAATTGATAAAAAGAACGACAGCACAATAATTAAAAAAGACAATGTAGTTCAAAAGAAAAAACCTCAATTGGTTATTATAATTGATGATGTATCTTCATCTTTTCAAGTAAAAGACATTTTGGCCTTAAAGCATCATATTACAATGAGTTTTTTGCCTCCAACAGCAGCGCATGCAAATTCTGCTCTTATTGCAAAGCCTTTGGATTTTTTTATGATTCATATTCCCTTACAAGCAAAAAGTACCTTTAAATTTCAAGAAAAAGATACTTTAAATATGAATGATTCTTATGAAACCATTGAAAACTATATAAAAAAAATACGACAGTGGTACCCAAAAGGCTTGTATATTAATAATCATACAGGAAGTCAATTCACAGCAAATGATGCGGCTATGAATAAGTTATACAAAGCTTTAAAAAAACATCATTTTATCTTTGTTGATAGCAGAACTACGTCAAAAAGCTTAGCAAAAAAATACTCAAAAAAATACCAAATGCCCTTCATTGCTAGAAATATATTTTTAGACAATGAAAAAAACTTTACCTACATTCAAAATCAATTAAAAAAAGCAATTAAGATTGCCAAAAGAAAAGGCTCTGCAATTGCAATTGGTCATCCTTATCCAATTACTATAAAAGTACTGAAAGAATCGGAACACTTATTTAAAGATATAGAGCTTGTTTATTTAAATGAATCCCTTAAAAAATAATCTTATTTTTATACTAGGCCTTAACTTCCCTCTAATTATAATATATTTATAGTATTTGATCCTTCTTTTATAATAAAATAATCTTAGCTTCAATAATTAATATTCATGAAAGAATTCACATATAAAGTTATTTATAAGTTATTTAAATTATTTACTTGAATAATTTTACTATCTCTTCTTTTTCTATAAAATAAAATAATTTTAAAAGTATTTAATTTTCTGTATATCTAAGATGCCTAACTGGATATATTATTCTATTTATAGATATCTTGAAGTAGCACAGATTTACTAAATAACTTTCTTTTTTAATAAAATAAAAAATACCATTAAAAAAATATTAAATTAATCAAAAGGCTATATTTAACTATGTTTAGATATAAATATTAATTATTAACTTGCATAAATTTATTATATAATTTAGCCTAAAATAAGGTATAAATTTTTATTCTAGGAGAAATGTCTAATTATGTTTAAATCAAAGCTATTCATAAAAGCTATGTTTATTGTTTGTAATATGATTATTATTTTCACTTTAGCAATTTATTTTTTTGCTATTCCAAAAGTTGAAGACAGCTTTCAAAACTTGGAAGAAGCGCATGCAAAAGAAACCCTCAACAAAGTAGTTCTTTTAGTTAAGAATGTTCAAAAAAACTTATTAGATTTTGAACAAGGTACCTATAAACAGCATAAAAATGAATTGAAACTTTTAACCCAAACCATCTATTCTTTAATACAAAATAAATATGAACAATCAAAAGAAAAAAACATTGCAAACTCATTGGAGAAAAAGGCGCTTGAGTTTAATGAAAATTTACAAAGATTTTACCAAAAAAATAAAAACATACTGAGCCAAGCAGAATTAAAAAAAGCACTTATTAATTATATTAATATTTATAGATACAGTGAAGGAACGGGATATTTTGTTCTTACTGATTTAGAAGGAAATATAATTTCACATCCCATTTACCCCCACTTTAACAATAAAAAAAGTAAAAATAAAAGAACTAAAAAAGGTACATTCATTCTTAATTCTTTAATTGATCAAGCAAAAGCTACTGGGAAAGGCGTATTAAACTATGATTGGCCAAATCCTAAAACATTAAAAAAAGAAAAAAAAATAGCCTACTCTTTTATATTTGAACCTTATAATTGGATGATTATGACGGGTGAATATTATGATGTACTTGAAAAACGCTTGAAAAACGAAGTTTTTGATTTAATTTCAAAAATGCGTTATGGGGATAATAGTTATTTTTTTATCTCCAACTATAAAAATGTCATGGTTTCACACCCATATTATCAAGGAAGGGATTTTACGAATATACTTGATAAAGATGCCAATTTAATTATTCCTTTAATTGTTGAGCAAACCAGAAAACATGGGGATAGTTTTACTTCTTATTATTGGTCAAAAGATAAACACTATGAAAATCCCCTAAAAAAATTTACCTATTCAAAAGATTTTCCGCAATGGGAAATTATTATTTCCACTGGGTTTTATATTGATGAAGTACAAGAAGAGTTAAAAATAAAAAAAGCTGCCATGATGGAACAGTTACGTGAAATCATTGTGAAAACGAAACTTGGGAAAACGGGCTATTTATATATTTTTAATAAAGCAGGAAAAATGCTTATTCATCCCAATTCTAATCTGCATGGCAATGAAAATTTTCATACATTAAAAACACCTTCTGGATATAATATTTATGATGAGTTGGTAAATGCATCTTCAAAAAAAGAAAATGTTTATGCCTATAAATGGGATAAACCTGAAGATAAAAATCAATATATTTATGACAAAAAATCATGGGTTGAATACATACCGGAACTGGATTGGTATATTGGCTCATCTGTATATATAGATGAATTTAAAGTTTCAGCAAATGAAGTTATTGAGTATATTCTAAAAATTGCATTTATAGTATTACTGCTTAGTTTAGCCTACAGTTTGTTGTTTTTTAGAAATCTATTACAACCTATTAGTGTTTTATCAAAATTAATACTAAACGTATCAAAAGGTGATTATTCAAAAAGAGCTCCAAATACAAACAGAAAAGATGAAATTGGAATGTTAAG
>CAJXWI010000005.1 GCA_913062735.1 uncultured Arcobacter sp. | reverse complement strand
TGAAGGTGCCAATGAAGTCATAATTGTTGATAATATGTTTTTAGGTAATGAGGAGAATATCAAGGATGCATTAATAAAAGGGGCAATACTTTATAAGGATGATATTGAAATTACATCCTCATTAGACTATATTTTTGAAAAACATAATATTGATATTGTTTTTAATTGTGCAACGAAAGCTCTGAATTATTCTTTTGTTAATCCCAAAAATGCTTTTGATACAAATGTTAATGGAATACTAAATATCTTAGAACACCAAAGAAAAGGCAGCTTTTCTACGTTAGTGCATTTTTCTACTTCTGAAGTATATGGTACGGCTATATACGAGCCAATGGATGAAAAACATCCGATTAATCCCACAACAACCTATGCAGCGGGAAAAGCAGCAGCAGATATTGCAGTAAATAGTTGGGTCAATATGTATGAGTTAGATGCATTTATAATACGTCCATTTAACAATTATGGCCCAAGACAAAATCATAAAGGATATATGGCTGGGATTATTCCTATTACTGCCTTTAGAATATTAAATAGTATTAATCCTGAAATTCATGGATCGGGACTACAAAGTCGTGACTTTATTTATGTTTTAGATACTGTTGATGCAATTATAAAGCTCTACCCAATAATGAAAAAGGCAGATAGTATTAATATTTCAACTGATGGTCAAATATCAATGAAAGATGTTATATATAAGATTGCTGATATTATGGAATATCAAGGAACTATTCTAAGTAAATCTGCTCGTGGTGCTGATGTAGAATGTCATAATGCGAGTAACGAAAAAATTAAAAATATGATAGATTATCAATTGACACCATTTAACGATGGCCTTCAAAAAACAATTAAATGGTATGAGGATAATATTAAATGATTAAGCTAATTAAACCGTATATTAATTTTGATGAAGTTAAAAATGAATTTGAAGATATTTTTGAATCAGGATGGTTTACTAAGGGTAAATATGTAGAAGAATTCAGAGAAGAAATAAAAAAATATACGAATTCAAAATATGCATATTTAACAACTTCAGCTACAACTGCATTAACTATGGCGCTTAAAATTCTGAATATAAAAGAAAATGATGAAGTAATTATCTCTGATTTTTCATTTCCTGCTACAGCTAATGTTGTGGAAGATATTGGCGCTATACCTATTTTTGCAGATGTATCATTAAAAACTTTTAATATGCTATCAAATGAACTTGAAAGTAAAATTACTGACAAAACAAAAGCTGTTATTTTTGTTGATGCACTGGGAAACCCAAGTGGTATAACTGAAATAAAAAAGATTTGTAAAAAATATAACTTACCACTTATTGAAGATGCAGCATGTGCAATAGGAAGTAGTCAATCAAACATAAAGTGTGGAAATATAGCTGATATTACTTGCTTTAGTTTTCACCCAAGAAAACTCCTTACAACAGGAGAAGGTGGTGCCATAACATTTAATAATGAAAATTATGCCAAATTCTTAGATATTAAACTCAATCATGGAGCTGATATTAGTAATGGAAAATTTGATTTTGTTGATATTGGGTATAACTATAGACTTCCTGAACTTCAGGCGGTGATGGGAATAAAACAATTTAAAAAAATAAATAATATTGTCAAATCTAGAAATACAATAAGAAATCAATATATTTCTGGAATTGAGTCCCTGGGATTTAAAATTCAAGAATTGTCAAATGAAGTTGTTCATAATGTGCAATCTTTAGTATTTATTGTGCCTGAACATATTGATCGAGATGATTTAGTAAAATATTTAAAAAAAACTGGAATTGAAAGCACTATTGGAACCTATTGTTTAAGTGGTACGACTTACTATAAAAATAAATATAATGATGTTCAGAAAAATGCTCAATATCTTGAAGATAATACGATTACTTTTCCCTGTTATGATGACCTAGATGTTGAATATATTGTGAGTAAGATAAAAAGTTATTAGCAATGTTGAATAAAATAATTGAAGGACTGTTGTCTATAAGAGAAGAGATTAACAAAAAATACAACAGAACTCTGCCCATAGGAGATTATCTTTCTGATAGATGGGAAAAAGCACAGTTTTTGAATTTCGGAAAAAATACCAGTATTTATGATTCTTCTTTGGTAATGGGTAATGTTAAAGTAGGTAAAAACTGTTGGATTGGACCTTTTACAATACTAGATGGTTCAGGAGCAGAATTAAGTATAGGAGATAACTGTGATATCTCAGCTGGGGTACAAGTTTATACCCATGATACAGTAAAAAGAACAACATTAAATCTGAATATAGAAAAAGGGAGTGTTTCAATAGGTTCAAATTGTTATATTGGACCTAATAGTGTTATCTCAAAAGGTGTTCATATTGGCAATAATGTAATTATTGGAGCCAATAGCTTTGTGAATAAAGATATTCCTTCTTATTCCAAAGCTTATGGCACACCCGCAAAAATTGTAGGGAATATAAAAAATGACAATTGTTGATTGTGAATTTACTATGATTGCATCTATCCTAAATATATTAAAAAAAAATATTGACAAAACTAAAATATCATTTTTTAAAGAGAATAGGGCTTTTTTATGAAAATAGCATTAATTGATAATATGAATAATATGTTTTTTTCTTTTGCCCGTTATTTAAGGGATGAAAATATTGAAGCAGACTTATATTGTTTAAATAATTCTGTAGCTCACTTTAAGCCTGAGGCAGACACTTTTAATAATATAGAAGATTCAAATTATATTTTTGAATTAAACTTTAAAGAAATGGTTATCAGAGAAATGTTTTTTATAAGTAAAACTAGAAAAATTTTTTCAAAATACGATTTAATTATTGCGTCAGGGCCAATGATATCAATTCTTGAAAAAAACAATATTCGAGTTGATATCGCTATTCCCTATGGGTGGGACCTTTACGCTTTTCCTTTTATGGAGTTTAATTTTAAAAAACCAATTTCATCTTTCGTAAATATCATTTTATCTAAATTTCAAGCTAGAGGATTAAAAAACTCTCGTGTACTTATTTCTGATGAAGGTTTCAGTTTATATAAAGAGGCTTTAACTAAATTGGGAATTAAGTCAATTAATTTAGGAATACCCATGGTTTATTCTAAAGAAATAAAAGAAACAAAAGAAAATCAATTTAAAGATAATGATTTTATTGTGGTAAACCATAGTCGCCAATGGTGGAAAACAAAAGGTACAGAATCATTAGATGATTTTGAAATCCATGGTGGACTTAAAAGGAACGATAAAGTAATTAAAGCTTTTTCAAGTTTGTTAAAAGTAACTCATTTAAAAAATCCTCTTTTAGTTTTATATGAATATGGATTAGATGTGGAAGCATCGAAGCACTTAATTGAAGAATTAAATATAGAAAAATATGTACTTTGGTTACCTCTGACATATAGAAAAAATATTATGCTTACTTTGAAAAATGCAACCTTTACAACAAACTCTTTTAGAAATAGCATATCTGGTTTTGGTGGGGTGTCTTACGAATCATTAGCTTCAGGTACTTGTCATATTAATAATACTGAAGGAACACATGATAATGAAAATTCAATATTTAAGAATTCTCCAGTAATTCATGCTTTAACAGAAAAAGACTTGTTTGATATATTTAGTGATTATGAAAAACATCCTGACAAATATATTGAAATAGCAAATAAATCAAAAGAGTGGTTTGCAAAAGAACTCGGAGAGGGTTTAGTTAAAAAGTATATAGCTTTGATGTGCTTACTTCATAGAGACCAAGTTTTAACACAAGAAAGTTATGAAGTAAAAAAACTATTAACGAGTTAGTAAAATGAAAAATATATTATACATATCCTTATCTGGTATGACAGAAGCTTTAGGTCGATCTCAAGTATTTGAGTATTTAATTGATTTATCAAAAACGAATAAAATATATCTGATATCATTTGAACGTCAAAATGATAAGAATAATTTGTCAATGATACAAGATTTAGCAAAATATCATAATATTGAATGGACTTATTTTAATTATACTAATAAGTTTGGTATTTTTTCAACTATTATCCAGATAGCGCAAGCAGTTATATATGCATCAAAAGTTATTAAAAAAAACAAGGTTGATATTATTCATTCACGAAGTATGATACCAGCGACTATGGCAATAATACTAAGAAAAATACATAAAATAAAACATCTCTTTGATATAAGAGGATTTGTATTTGATGAAAAAGTTGATAGTGGAAGATTAAAAAAAAATACTCTTATGTATAAAATTTTATTGAAATTAGAAAATACTCTATATCTAAATTCTGATTATATTGTTACTTTAACAAAAAAGTCAAAAGAAATTATTTCTCTTAAGTATAAAATAAAAGAAGTGAATATAAGTGTCATTCCCACATGTGCAAATAAAGAAATATTTAAATGTATGAATAAGGAAGATACTTTAGCTTTTAAGTTGAATGAAGGTTTCCATTTGGATGATGTTATTTTAATACATTCAGGTGCTGTTACTAATAGTTATGATTTTGACTCTGAAGTAAAGGTATTTGAAAAAGTGAATAAACTTGATAACAGAATAAAATTTATGGTTGTAAATCAAGGCCAACACGAATACATTAAGAAAGTATTTTTAAAGTATCATATACCTGAAAATAACTATAAAATAAAAACATCTACCTTTGAAAATATGCATAAATATTTGAATATATCTAATGCTTCTATTTTTTTTATTCCGCCCACATATTCTAAACAAGCATCAACACCAACAAAGTTTGCTGAAAATCTATTATGTCATTTGCCCTCAATTACAAATCTTGGTGTGGGTGATATGGACTATTATATGATGAATTATAATGTTGGTTCTATTTTTGATTTAAATGATTGTAAAAATGATATAAATAACGTTGTTTCTGAAATAATGAAAGTTTTACTTTTTAATAATACCTATGATTTTGATATTTTATTTCACAAGTACTTTGATAAAGTAAATGCTGTGAATGATTATGATAAAATATACGCAAAATTAAATAAATAGGGTTGGATATTGCTACGAGATTATATTTTTTTTACTTTGAATGATTTTTCTAAAGATGATGGTGGTACAGTTAGAATGTATGGCATTTTAAATGCACTAGCTAAAACTGGTAAAAATGTTATACTAATTTCTAATACAATGAATTATAGTAACTTTCATGAAGATATTAAACATGTAAACTTAGAAAAAAAAGTTACGAAATTTGAAAAAAAATATTTGCAATTTATATTAGGAGTATTTCCATATTTCTTAGTTAGAATTTTTACATTTTTTATGGTTCGTAATATAAAAAATAAAATCCTGGAATATAACTTGGTTGGAAGAGATATGATATTTTTTGAATACTTAGATAATTCAATAGGTTTTATTCTTAAAAAACTGCATGTTATTGATGACTACATAAATGATATCCATGGAGTTTCTACTATAGAGTTTAAATACAAAACAACTGATAATTTATTAACCAAATTTATCAATAATTTTAAGTATGTTGTTTCTAAAAAACTTGATTCCAAAGTGTTTTATTTTGCAAAAGGATATATTTTTGTAAGTGAAGCAATGCAAGAGTATTTTTTAGAAATATACCCATTTGTAAAAGATAAGAAAAATTATATAGTTAGAGATGGAATTGGTAAGTTAATGAGTGAACAAAAAGTAGATACAGTTCTGTACTCAAAACTCAAAAATAAATTTAAAATTCTTAATCATACAAAGATTGTTTTTTTCGCAGGTGACTTTAAAGATCTTGGTGGCGTTGTAGATTTAGTTAAAGCATTTTGTATCATTGAAAAACAAAATAAATTTCAGGATTTAAAATTAATTTTAATTGGCGATGGTGAAAAATATTCTGAAATAAAAGCCATTATTAAAGAACTAAATTTAGAAAAAAAAATCATATTAGCTGGTCGAATACCCTATTCTAAACTAAGAACGTATCAAGAGTTATCTAATGTAATTGTTTGTCCTGATAAACAACATCCATTTTCAAATATGGTTCCTCATATTAAGTATTTTGACTCTTTAGTATCTGGTAAAATTGTTATAAATGGTTCTTTTGATTCTATTAAAGAAATTAATATAGATGAAAGATTATCAATTGATTTTGAACCGTCAAATATCCAAAACTTGGCTGATAAAGTATATTTTGGGTTGATGAACTCAGAATACTTATTAGAAAAATATAAAGATAATAAGAGATTTGTAAGTAATGATTTTGTATACGATAGGTACATATGCAATGTCATTTAGTTTAAAAATTAAGTTATTTTATACTATTTCCATTTTATTAAGTTTTAGTATTGTTATGTTAATTAACAATTTTGAAATAATTTCATTTAAAGTCTTTCAATATCCCAAATTGTTAAATGTCGCTCCAAATATATATACTAGCTGGTTGCTGGGATTATGTGTTTTTTTGTTTTTTACTTTTTTAGTATCTCTTTTTAATAATAAAGATTATTTGAAGCTGTGGCTGATTAAATCATTTGTTACTTTGATATTTATGTTGTTATATGAGTACGTATATAATTTAGATGCATATATGTATTACGCACGTGCATTATATATTGAAGAAGTTTCATTTTTTAATAACGCAACTGATAATGTAATAATGCTTACCAAAATATTAAGTCATTTTGTAGGTGAAAGTTTTTACTCTTTAAAAATTACTTATTCGTTGATGGGCTTTATTGGCTTGATTTTTTTCTATAAGTGTTATTTATATATTTTAAAAAAAAACAATATTGAATCGTTTGTTCAAAAAGAATTTATGTATGTTTTATTTCTTTTTCCTACAATTATATTCTGGTCATCTACTTTAGGAAAAGAACCTTTAACCTTATTCTTTGTTGGAATGTTTACATATAATTTTATTAAATCTGTTGACAGTTATAACTTAGAAAATATATTCTTTGTAGTATTGTCAATTATTGGGGTGACTTTTATTAGACCTTGGTGGGGTGTTATTTTTACAATAGTTATTATATTAAGTATGATTAACTTCAAATCTAAAGTTCAGATGATTATTGTCTCTTTATTATTGCCTTTTTCTTTTTATATAATTTGGATAATTTTATCAGCTAGAGGAATGACATCTATAGATCAGCTATTTCATCATATGTATTTAACAAGTACTCAGATGGCAAATGGAAATAGTGCAATAGCTGTTAATGATATAAGTACCCTTTGGGGATATTTATATTATTATATTCCGAATCTTTTTACTACGCTATTTAGGCCGATGTTTTATGAAGTTACGAATATGTTTACACTTCTAAGTGCAATTGAAAATATTATATTATTGTATTTGTTTTTAAGATATATACTATTTAAACCAATAGAAATACTGAACAATAAACATTTAAGAATATTGGCAATTTTTATTTTTGTTTGGTCCTTAATTTATGTTATTATTTCACCTACTAACTTGGGAACAGCGGTACGTTTTAAGTTGCAAATTTTACCTATAATATTAATACTCGTATATACTACGAGAAGCATAGTCTTGATGAGGAGAAGTTCTTAAGTGTTAGAGTATTTAATTAGGCTACGTGCTATTTTAACTAGAAGAGATAAAAAAATATTTTTAATTTTAGTGTTCTTTTCGTTTTTTGTCTCAATTATTGAAGTTGTAGGTGTTTCTGCTATCATGCCTTTTATGTCAATTGCAATAGATTTTGAAAAAATATATACAAATAAATATCTTTCACTTGCTTTTGAATTATTTGGGTTCAAAGAAGAAATTGATTTTGTCATATTTTTTGGAGTTATATTAATAGTATTTTATTTTTTTAGAAGTATAATTAATATTAGTTATGTTTATGCTATGGCTAAATTTTCTCAAGGAAGATATCATCTCATTGTATATAGACTGTTTGAAAATTATATGGGAATGCCATATCAAGATTTTGTTAATAAAAACTCTTCCTACTTATCTAAATCTATTATCTCAGAGGCAAAAAATTTATCTGTATTGATATCCTCTTTATTACTAATGATTAGTGAAACTTTAATTGTAGTACTTATTTATTTTATGATGTTATATGTAAATTACCAAATAACAATTGCTTTAACTATATTGTTACTTCTAAATACTATAATAACATTAAAAACAGTTTCAAAAAGAATTAAAACTCATGGTAATAATAGAGCTTTGATTCAACAATCTTTTTACGAAATCATTAATAAGAGTTTCGGAAATTTTAAAATTATTAAGCTGCAAACAAATGATAACTCTGTATTAAAAGAGTTTGAAAATGCCAGTGATAGATACTCGAGAGTTAATATCATAGCGCAAACCTTGATTCAAATTCCTAAGTTAATTTTAGAGGCGATTGCATTTAGTTTAATTATATGTATAGTTTTATATCTAATTTGGAAGTATGAAAATAATATATCGACAGTTTTATCAGTATTGTCTATGTTTGTTTTAGCCCTCTACAGACTTATGCCTTCTGTTAGTAGAATTATGAGTAGTTATAATAATATACTTTTTGCATATAAATCTCTGGAAATAGTGCACAATGATTTGATGTATAACAGTGAAGATCTAGGTGATAATCAAGTGTTATTTCAAAAAGCAATAGTTATTGATAACCTTACTTTTGCATATAACAATAATAAACAAGTTTTACGAAATATTAACCTTCGTATTAAGAAAAGATCGAAAATAGCATTTATTGGTGAAAGTGGAAGTGGAAAAAGTACATTAACTGATATCATTATCGGATTATATAAACCAAATGCTGGAACTATAAAAGTTGATAATTCTTTATTGGGGTATGAAAATATTAAAGCTTGGAGATCTAAGATAGGTTATATTCCTCAATCTGTATATTTATTTGATGGAACAGTTAGTGAAAATATTGTATTTGGTAATGAATTTAATGAAGTTAAACTGATAAAATGCTTGAAGCAAGCTAAAATTTATGACTTTTTACAAAGTAAAGAAGGATTAGATACAATTGTAGGAGAAGGTGGAATAATGCTTAGTGGTGGTCAAAAACAGCGTATTGCTATTGCCCGAGCATTATACACTGAACCTGAAATATTGGTTTTGGATGAGGCAACATCTGCTCTTGATGATGAAACTGAATCAGAGATAATGGATGAAATATACGACTTGGGTGAAGATAAAACGTTGATTATAATTGCTCATCGACTAAGTACAATAAAAAGGTGTGATATGATATACAAAATAGTAGATGGAGAAATTATAAATGTTTAATGATAAAAATATATTAATAACGGGTGGTACGGGTAGTTTCGGTAAAAAATATGTAGAGATACTCTTGAAAAATTATAAGCCAAATAAGATTATAATCTTTTCAAGAGATGAATTGAAACAATATGAAATGTCTCAAATTTTCAATCAAAAATGTATGAGATATTTTATTGGAGATGTAAGAGATGCTGATAGATTAAAAGAAGCTATGCAAGATGTTGATATTGTTATACATGCAGCAGCACAAAAACAAGTACCAGCAGCAGAGTATAATCCAATGGAATGTATAAAAACGAATATTCATGGAGCTGAGAATGTAATTCAAGCAGCTTTGTATAATAATGTGAATAAAGTGATGGCATTGTCAACGGATAAAGCAGCAAACCCAATAAATTTGTATGGGGCAACAAAGCTAGCCAGTGATAAACTATTTGTAGCAGCTAATAATATGGTTGGAAAACGTAGAACTAGGTTTTCAGTTGTAAGATACGGAAATGTTATTGGAAGTAGAGGTTCTGTTGTTCCATTTTTTGAAAAACTCTTATCTGAAGGTGCTACAGAGTTACCAATTACAGATAATAATATGACAAGATTTTTAATTACCTTGGATGAAGGCGTTAATTTTGTACTTAAAAATTTTGAAAGAATGCAAGGTGGGGAAATATTCATTCCTAAAATTCCATCAATGTATATAACTGAGTTAGCGAAAGCTATGGCTCCAAATATTAAACTTAAAGTTATTGGAATAAGACCGGGAGAAAAACTCCACGAAATAATGTGTCCTGCTGATGATTCTCATTTAACTTTAGTATTTGATGATCATTATGTCATTTGTCCTACTATTCAATTTACTGAAGAACGCGATTTCTCAAAAAACAATGTTGGTGAAATAGGAGAGCGTGTAGAACAAGGGTTTGAGTATAACTCTGGGAATAATACGGAATGGTTAACGCATAAAGATTTCTTAGATACACTTAAAAGGATTTAAATGAATTTTATTCCTTATGGCAAACAAAATATTGATCAAGAGGATATAAATGCTGTAGTTGAAGTACTAAAATCAGATTTTCTAACCACGGGTCCTAAGATAATGGAATTTGAAAAAATAATTTGTCAATTTACAGGAGCAAAATTTGCAGTAGCTGTCTCAAGTGGTACTGCTGCACTTCACCTAGCATCCCTAGTACTGCTAAAAAAAGGTGATAAGGTTTTGACCACACCCAATTCTTTTTTAGCAACATCAAATGCTATTGTATATACAGACTCAACGCCAATCTTTGTTGATATATTGGATAATGGAAATATTGATTTAGATGCTTGTGAAAAAAAATTAGTAGAAGACCGGAGTATTAAAGCTATTTATGTGGTTCATTTTTCAGGAAACCCTGTGGATCAAGAAAAATTGGCATATTTAAAAGACAAATATAATGTACTTATTTTAGAAGATTGTGCTCACTCTTTGGGTTCAAATGATGGTGAAGTAAAAGCTGGGAGTTGTACTAATTCGGAATGCTCAATTTTGTCATTTCATCCCGTCAAACATTTAACAACTGGAGAAGGTGGGGCAATTACAACCAACTCCGAAAAAATTTACCAACAGTTGTTATCTCTTCGAATGCATGGAATGGAAAGAAGTGATTTTATTGATGATTCTATGGCTTATGATAAAAAAGGGAATATGAATCCATGGTATTATGAAATGAGAGTTTTGGGTTATAATTACAGAATTACCGATTTTCAATGTGCTTTGGGTATTAATCAATTTAAAAAATTGAATTTTTATATTGATAAAAGAAAAAAACTGGCTCAAAATTATGACAATGCTTTTCGAAATAGTATAATTAGTCCACTTTATAAATATGATGGGAAATCATCATATCATTTATATGTAGTGAAGATTAATTTTGAAAAATTAAATATTACTAAGGCTGAATTATTTGCAAAAATGAGAGATTATTCAATAGGATTACAAGTACATTATATCCCTATTAATAAACAACCTTTTTATCAAGATAGGGGATACGGAAATGAAATGACTCCTATTATGGATAAATATTACCAAGATTGTTTTTCTCTACCTCTTTATCCAAGTCTTAATTTTGATGAACAAAATTATGTTATTGGTACATTGGAAAATATAATTAATGAGTATATAAAATGAGATTTATAACGTTCAATCATCAAAAACTTTCAAAGCTAGCTTTGGGGACAGTTCAATTTGGATTGGACTATGGTATTGCTAATAGTGATGGTAAGCCTTCTCAGGAAAGTGTTAATGAAATAATAGATTATGTATCTTCCCAACAGTTAAACTGTTTTGATACTGCTCAGGTGTATGGTGATTCTGAAGAAGTATTAGGATCTTCTTTGAAACATAAGCGTGATGTATTTCTCATTTCAAAGTTTACGTCCGATGCTTTTAAATATGATGTAAGCAAAAATATAGAGAACTCTTTGAATAATCTTAATACACAAACTCTTTATGCCTTACTGCTGCATGATTGTGACTTATTATATGATTGGAAACAGGAGTACTCAGTTAAAATTGTGTCTTTAATAAGTAACAAGAAGATTGAATATTTTGGAGTTTCAATTTATTCATCAGAGGATTTTGAGATAGCTCTTAATAATGATAGTATTAAATTCATACAAATACCATTTAATTTATTTGATCAAAGAGCACTTAGCGAAGATTGGTTCAGAAAAGCAAAAGAAAAAAATAAATTATTGTTTATTAGAAGCGTTTTTTTGCAAGGATTACTTTTAATGAAAATAGAAAATGTTCCTGAAAAATTGGAAATATCAAAGAAATATTTACGTCAGTTGGACTCTATTTGTAAAGATCTTGATATGACTAGGAATGAGTTGGCTTTAAGTTATGTGGATTCTGTTGCTCAGGATTCGTTGATTCTTTTTGGTTGTGATAACCTTAGTCAAGCAAAGCAAAATATAGAAAACTATAACTCTTTAAAAAAACTCAATGCAAAAATTATCTCTAGAATTAATAAGATATTTAAAGAAATAGATGAAAAAATTTATAATCCGTCAAAATGGTAAGGTATGAAGAAAAAAATTATTGCTCTTTTACAAGCTCGAACAGATTCTACTAGACTACCGAATAAAGTCTTAAAAAAAATATTGAATAAGCCTATGATTATACATCAACTTCAAAGAACAATTAAATCAAAATACATTGATGAACTTATTGTCGTAACAAGTAATGAAACTAATGATGATGAACTATCTAAGGTTGTAGAGAATTTTGGATTTAATGTATATCGCGGGAATAAGAATAATGTACTCAAAAGATTTTATGATGCATTAGTATTACTTGATCTTAATAATAATGATATAATAGTTAGACTTACTGGAGATTGTCCTGTACATGATGCAGGAATAATTGATGAAACAATCGTTGATTTTTTAGAAAAAGATTGCGATTATTTATCAAATTGTGAAAACCCTGTTTATCCCGATGGATTAGATGTGGAAGTTTTTAATTATTTTAGTTTAAAAAAAGCTTATGATAATGCAACTTTATTATCTGAACTTGAACATGTCACCCCTTATATTTGCGATACTAAAAATGGATTTAAAATTTGTGAAGTAGTTAAAAGACCTATTTATAATGAGTGGAGATTAACCGTAGATGAAGATGCTGACTTTCAATTAATCACTAAAATATATGAATATTTTATGACTACTTATTTTTCATTTGATGAAATGGTAAAATATTTGGAAAAAAATCGAAATTTGATAGAAATAAACAGTAAAATAAAAAGAAATGAAGGGTATGAAAAATCCCTATATGATGAAAAGGAGATTATAAATGAATAAATATTTTTTAGATAATGATAAAATTTTCTTAAAAAAACTAGTACCTTCAGATATAAGTACTGAATATATTAATTGGATGAATAATCCATTAATTAATCAATATATGGAAACCAGGTTTTTCCCACATTCAAGAGAAGATATCGAAAAATTTATTCAAAGTATTTCAGATGATTCTAATAGTGTGCTGTTTGGTATTTATGATAAAAGTAAATCTGTGCATATTGGTAATATTAAGTTAGGACCAATTAATTGGATCCATAGAAAGGCCAGCATCAGTCTATTTATAGGTAATGAAGATTATTGGGGAAAAGGGTATGCTGCTGAAGCAATAGGTTTGATTGAACAATATTCATTTGAAGTACTTAATCTTCATAAGTTAGATGCTGGTATTTACTTTGATAATAATGGTTCTAAAAAAGCATTTGAAAAAAATGACTTTGAAGTAGAAGGTGTTTTAAAAAGTGATTGTTATATAAATAATAAATGGACAGACGTCATAGTAATGGGTAAAATAAATGATAAATAATTTTGAAAAATCTAATATATTAAGAAAAAGAGCATCGAGTATAATTCCTGCTGGAGCTCACACTTATAGTAAAGGTGATGACCAGTTCCCTCTTCTTAGTCCTCATTCTATTGTAAAAGGTAAGGGTGCAAGAGTTTGGGATGTTGATGGAAATGAATTTATAGATTGGGGTATGGGGCTTACGTCTGTATTACTGGGGCATGCATATGAACCAGTATTAGATGTTATTCGTAAAGAACTGGAGAATGGCGTTAATTTTATTCGCCCTTCTTTTATTGAAGCAGAAGTCGCAGAATTGGTTAGAGATCAAATACCATCTGCTGAAATGGTAAAATTTGCAAAAAATGGTTCAAATGCAACAACTTCAGCCGTAAAATTGGCTAGAGCATATACAGGAAAAGATATTGTGCTAAGATGTATTGATCAACCATTCTTTTCAATTGATGACTGGTTTATTGCTGACACTGAAATAAATAGTGGTATCACTAACGAGTCAAAAAGAAAAACAAAAAATTTTAAATATAATAATATCCAGAATTTAGAAGAAACTATTTTAAAACACAAACACGAAGGTATTGCATGTGTTATTATGGAACCTTCTGCCACAGAAGAACCAGTTGATGGCTATTTACAAGCAGTAAAGAATATATGTGAAAAAGAAGGAATCGTTTTAATATTTGATGAAGTAATTAGTGGATTTAGGTTCCATCCAAAAGGAGCACAATTTCTTTATGGAGTTACACCAGATTTATCAACATTTGGTAAAGCAATGGCAAATGGTTTTTCAATTGCTGCTCTCGTAGGAAAAAAAGAAATTATGGAACTTGGTGGTTTGCAACATGATAAAGAGAGAGTCTTTTTATTATCAACAACATATGGTGGAGAAACTCACCACTTACGAGCTGCACAAAAATCTATAGAAATATTAAATCGTAATGAGTATGAAGTTACACAGCATATATGGAATATAGGAAAAACGATAAAAATACAATATAACAATTTAGTAGAAAAGTATAATTTACAAGAGTACACTCGTATGGAAGGTGTTGATTGTAGACCTTATTTTTATTTTAAAGATAACATCTTAAGAACAATCTTTCAACAAGAAATGATCAAATATGGCATTTTAGTTCAAGGTATTATTCCTTCTTATTCCCATAAAGAAGAAGAAGTATCACAAACGGTTGAGGCCTTTGATTTATCATTGAAAGTTTTAGCAAATGGGATTTACAATAATGATGTAAACAAGTTACTTATTGGAGAAGCTGTAAAACCTGTGTTTAGGAAATATAATTGAAGAAAAACCTTTTGATACGATCTGATTCTTCATCTATTATAGGTACAGGTCATGTGATGAGAGACTTGGTATTCGCACAACAATATAAAGATTACAAGATTATATTTGCTGCGCAAAATTTATCTGGTAATATTAATTATAAAGTTGAAGAGTCAGGTTATCATGTCGAGGTTTTAAAAACAAACAACTTAGAAGAACTTCTTGTTGTGATTAGAAAACACAACATTGATATGATAGTAATCGATAATTATAACATTGATTGGAAATATGAACAAAAGATTAAGATGGAAACAGGTATTACAATACTTAGTTTTGATGATACCTATGAAAAACACCACTGTGATATACTTCTAAATCATAATTTGGGTGCAAATAAAAAAAAATATAAAGATATAGTACCCCCTTATTGTGAACTACGCTGTGGTGTAAAGTATACATTATTAAGAGATGAATTTTTAATAGAAAAAAATAAAGTAAAAGATAAAAATAAAAATATTTTTATCTCAATGGGTGGAAGTGATTCAAGTAACTTGACTCCTAAAATATTAAAACAGTTAAAAAGATTTAAAAATATTAGGATTAATATATGTACCACTGATTCTAATGAAAACTTGAAAGAATTAAAAGCTTTAACTAAAGGAGTTAGAACTTTAAAATTACATATTAATTCAACAAAGATTGCAAAATTAATGAATAATAGTGATTTGGCTATAATAACTCCCAGCGTTATTGCAAATGAAATTTATTTTCTCAATATCCCTTTTATTGCTATTAAAGAATCCGATAATCAAAATGAGATATATAAGTATTTGAAGAAAAAGAAATATAGTGTTTTGAAAAAATATGATGATAAAAAGTTACATAAAAAACTAGCTGTTTTTTTGGAAAATAAAAAATAATAAAATTAAGTCTTAACTTAATATATAACTAAATACTAGGATAAAAAATGAGTGTTTTTATAATTGCAGAAGTTGGCATAAATCATAATGGTGATATGGAATTAGCTAAAAAAATGATAGAAGAAGCAAAAAAAGCAGGTGCTGATTGTGTTAAGTTCCAGACATTTAAAGCTGAAGAGTTTGTAAGTGACCCCACTCAAACTTATACATATAAATCACAAGGAAAAGAAATAACTGAATCTATGCTTGAAATGTTTAAGCGATATGAGTTTACAAAAGAGCAGTGGACAGAAATAGTAAACTATTGTGGTGAAATGAATATTGTATTTAATTCAACAGCGCAAAATGTATCAGATTTAAAATTTTTAGAAGATATTACTACATTACCTTTTATAAAAGTAGGTAGTGATGATTTGACTAACTTAGCGTTAATTAGAACATATGCATTAAAGAATCTTCCTATGATTATTTCTGCAGGAATGGCTTATGCATATGAAATAGAAGATGCGGTACGAACAATTAAAGAATCGGGTAATAATGATATTACGGTTTTACATTGCATCTCTTCATATCCTACTGAGTCAACAGAAGTAAATTTAACAAAAATACCAGTTATTAAAAAAGCATTTAATGTAAAAGTTGGTTTTTCCGATCATACTATGGGTAGCGCTGCAGCTGTTGGATCTGTATGTTTTGGCGCAAGTGTGATAGAAAAACATTTTACGCTTGATAATAATTTACCAGGACCTGATCATTGGTTTAGTATTAATCCCGTAGAGTTAAAACAATATATAAATGATATTCGATTTATTGAAAATGCCTTAGGTGAACCCGAGTTAAAACCTACACCTAAAGAAATTAAAATGAGAAAAGTAATGCAACGACAAATAGTATATTCATTAGATATAGCAAAAAATACTCTTTTAAAAGAGTGTGATTTTGAATTTAAACGTGTAGAAGGTGATGGAGTTATTCCTAAAAATCTTAACTTTTTGCTTGCTAGGACATTAAAAAAAGACATCAAAAAAGGTGCAATCGTTTTATTGGAGGATTTATATTGAAAATCTTATGGTTGAGCAGAGATTTAGATTCCAATGATGTAGTAGCTCTCCAAAAAAAACATGAAATGGTTGTAAGTGAAGATTTTACAGTGATTGATAATAGTTTTGATATTGTGATTGTAAGTAATTATGATAAAATTATTTCAGAAAAGTACTTTTTTTTACCCTTAAAAGGTATTGTTGTTATTCACTCTTCTGATTTACCAAAGGGTAAAGGCTGGGCACCCATATATAATTCGATTGCAAATGCTGAAAATGAGTATGTGGTTTCTCTCATAAAGATTGATAAAAAAGTTGATTCTGGTAATATATTACAAAAAATCAGAATTAAAAAACCAAAATATATCTGTAATAATAATTTAAGAGCAATAGATGAGGAAGCAATTATTATGCTTGTGGACAAATTTCTGGAGAATCTTGATAGTTATTCCGAATTAATTGGAATTGAACAAAATGAAGAACAATCAACATACTATAAAAAAAGAACGAAATTTGAAAACAAACTGGATAAAGATAATAGTTTACAAAATCAGATTTTAAATATATTAGCTACTAATAATAATTATGCAAGCTTTATAGATATCGATGGGCAGACCATTGAAATAACGGCAAAAAATAAAAGAACATATAAACTAGGTGAATTGTCATTTAGTTATGAAATGTACATATAGTGATTCCTCACAATAAACCATTCTTGAGCAAGAAGTCTTATCAAGGTGTTAAAAAAACATTTAAAAGTGGATGGATTAACTATGGTGAAATATCAAAAGATACCGAAAAAACGTTATCAAATATTATTTATAAAAATGAACAATCTGCTAGACTCACTGTTAATGGAACCAGTGCTCTTTTTCTTGCATTAAAAGTATTAGGGATCAAAAAAGATGATGAGGTAATTATTCCCACTTATACGTGTACTGCATTACTTAATGCTATTAATCTTCTTGAAGCGCGTCCTGTTATTTGTGATGTGAGCAAAAAAAACTTATCATTTACAAAAAAACTTTTGATACCACATATTACAAAAAGAACTAAAGCAATAATTGTTGTGCACACTTTTGGAATACCTTGTAAGATAAAAAAGATAAAAGAATTAAATATTCCAATAATTGAAGATTGTTCTCAAAGTTTGGGGAGTAAATATAAGGATGGAACTATAGTCGGAAGTTTTGGTGATATCTCAATATTCTCATTTTATGCATCAAAGCTTATTACAGGTGGCATAGGTGGTGCAATTACATCACCTAACCCAAAAATCATAGAACTTGTTGATGATTACCTAAATTTTGATACACCAAAAACATATAAACCAAGATTTAATTTTCTCATATCAGATATTAATGCCAGTATCATTTTAGCAGGACTTAAAGAGTTAAATCATTTACTTGTCAAAAAACAAAAAATATCTAATAAATATCAAAGTAAAATAAAATCACAATACAATTCAATAAAAGGGCAAAATCATTATAGGTTTTTATTGAAGTTTGAGACATATGAAGACTTGGAAAAATGTCAAAATTTTTTATTAACTTGTGGCATTAAAACAATTTTACCAATTGAAAAATTTGAATTGTTACATAATTATCTTAAATTAGATAAACACAGTTATCCCAATGCAGAAAGTATCGCTTCAAGAGTCCTCTCTATTCCTATATTCCCAAGTCTAACCCCTAAAGAAATAAACTATATAAAAAGGAGCCTTCGTGATTATTTCAGCACATCAACCTGCATATAACCCATGGTTAGGTTTTATACATAAGATATTGGTAGCAGATATATTTGTAGTCATGGATGATGTTCAATTTGAAAAAAATTCCTTTATAAATAGAAATAAAATTTTGCAAAATAAAAATGAATTGATGCTTACTGTTCCTGTTAAAACAAAAGATTATAAATTAAAAACTTTAAAGCAAATGGAAACTCTTGAAAATAATTGGCAAATAAAACATCTAAAAAGTATTGAGCAATCATATTGCAAAAGTATAAATTTTGATAATATTTTTGATAAGTTAAAAAAAATTTATGAGCAGAAAAGTAATTTAATGATAGATTATACAAGCGCTTATTTAGATTTTATAATTGATTATTTGGATGTTGATACTAAGATTGTATTCGCAAGTGAACTAAACATTCAATCTAAGAAATTAGATTATGTAGTTGAACTAACACAAAAGTTAAATGGTTCAAAATTTGTATTTGGTTCACAAGGAAAAGAGTATGCAAATAATGATTATTTATTACAAAAGGGAATTTATCCATATTTTCAAAATTATATACATCCAGAATATCAACAATTGACAAAAGAATTCCATCCATATATGGGCATAATTGATATGTTATTCAATGAAAGTCAATCCAGTATCAAAGATATAATACTTAGAGATAATATTACTAAAGAAAAATTAAGGATGACCAATGGCTAAAAAAATTTTAATCGTAGCCGCACATCCTGATGATGAAGTTTTGGGTTGTTTTGGAACGGTTGCAAAACTTATTAATGAGGGTTATGAAGCATACACATTAATTTTGGGTGAGGGGAAAACAAGTAGGGATGAATCGAGAAAAGTTCAGGAAAAAAAGTCTGAACTTGATCTCTTAAACAACGAGATAGAATTAGCCAATAATATTATT
>CAJXWI010000004.1 GCA_913062735.1 uncultured Arcobacter sp. | reverse complement strand
CAAAGAAGGATGTTCTAAAAGACCTTTTGCAATCATCAGTTTTCGCACCTCCCCTGGACTTGGAATAAAACTATCTTGTAGTTTAATAGGATCTGAGGCTAATTTTCGCACAATGGTATATATTTCACCTTTTAGATCATTAGGAAGATTATTTATTCTATCAAAAATATCTTTGCTCTCTTTTTGTGTTATCTCTTGAGCTATATATAAATATTCATTCTTTAAATCTGCACTTGCTAAGAGATGCTTTAAAAAACTACTTTTTCCTGCACCATTTTCACCAATAAGTCCAATTTTATCGTATTGGTTAATTGAGAGAGATTGAAAAGCCAATTCTTTTATTTCACCTAATTTTAAGATGTTGTTTTTAATAACAATAGGGAAAATATTTTTATTTTTTGCTGTTTCAAATTCAATGCCAAGCTCAAAAACCTTATCCGTTTTAATGGTATTGGATATCAGTTTATTTTGTTTGGCTTTTAGTTTGGATAACTCTCTTCCATCATTTTTATCTTTTCCCGTAAATTTGGCTAAATCAATTTTAGTTTTACTATTTTTATCATTTGGTTCTAAATCTCTTTTTGACATTCGTTTTTTAGATTGACTTACTTTTTCTTTTTGGTTTTGTATGGATTTTTTTAGTTTTTTTAATTCACTGTATTGTTTGTCTTGTGATTTTCCTAAAAAATCCATATTTGTAAGATACTCATTCATTGCTTTTGAAAAAGAAGTTTTAAACGAAAAAATATGACTGTTTCTTAAAATTATAGTAGCCTGTGTTAAATTATCCAAAAGTTCTCTATCATGGCTAACAAGTATTCCAATTCCTTTAAAGGCTTTAAGCGCTTCTAAGACTATCTTTTTACTTTTTACATCTAAATGATTCGTAGGCTCATCCACAAGCAAAACATCTGGTTCTACAAAAATAGCAAGTGCTATTTGCATTCTTTTTTTCTCACCAAAAGAAAGCGTATCCCACTGATATAACCATTCATCATTTATATTTAGCATATCTCTTATTTTAAACGCTTTACTGGTATACGTCATCATAAAATCTTCTAAGTTAGGAGGAATCTCTTCTGTGCTTTGTACACAATAATGTGTTAAATCATTCCCTGTTATACTTCCCTCATCTGCTTTTTCTTCTTTTGAAATAAGTTTTAAAAGTGTGCTTTTCCCTGAACCATTAGCTCCAACAATACAGCACCAGCCTTGCTCAAACTCTAAATTTAGATTTTCAAAAATAGACAGTACAGAGTTTTTATACTTAAAATGTAGATTTTTTAGGCTCAAGTGTCGCACTAATATATTCCTTGGGGTTTGTAAAGATTTAAGAAGTTCTTATCATATTACATATTATATCTAATTAAGAAAGAACTAAAAAGATACCTCTCTTTTTAGTTCAATTTATATTTCATTTTTGTTTACAATTGAATTATATTCTTTCGAATAAAAAAAATCTCCGCTAAATAATTGTTCAATATAGTCATTGAACCAGTCTTTTAAACTTAAACTTACTAATTCTCTTTCATCATAATCATGCCAAAGCGTAATAATTTGAGCACTTTTTCCCATCTTTGTAGGATCTAAGTCAATACAATAATGATCCCCTGATCCAGGTGAGCAAAAAGGAATCCATTTTTTATTCCACCAATCATCTTTAATTCCTAGATCTGAATTAGCCTTATTTTTGGGAAAGGTATCTGTTTGAAAGAACGTATTCCAGTTATTCCATGCATTAATAATTCCATGTGTTGATAAAAACTCTTGAGAATCAAAAAGCCAAGCAGAATTTCCTTTTTGCCCATTATGTATTTTAAGTAAACAAATTAAATCACTAGGTAAAGTAAGACCAAGAGTATCTTTTAATTCTTTTATTTCTTCATCACTAGCAGGAGGATTTAAATCATCTATTCCTTCTTTATAATTATCATTAAGCCATATTTTAAATCTATCAAATTCTTTTTTCATAAGAACTCCTTATGGAGTAATATATTATAAAGTATTTAAAAGAAAGTTAAATTTGCACTTTAAAAAAGATCTCTTAAAGATTCTCTAATATCTAAAAACTCATCAAGATGTTCAAAAAATATATCTACGAGTTTTGGATCAAAATGTTCCCCACGTTCTTTTTTAAATAAAGCAAAAATACGATCATCGCTCCAAGCTTTTTTATAACATCTATCACTTCCTAAAGCATCAAATACATCTGCTAATGCAGTGATTCTTCCGTAAATATGAATTTGTTCACCTCTTAAAGCTCTTGGATACCCTTTTCCATTGTATTTTTCATGATGTTCATATGCAATAGTTGCTGCACACTTAAGAAGGGGTCTGCTTGAATGCTTTAGCATTTCATAACCAATATTAACATGCGTATCCATTATTATTCGCTCATCAAGCGTAAAAGATCCTGGTTTATTTAACACCAAATCAGGAATAGCAACCTTACCTATATCATGCATAGGACTTGCTTGTTGAAGCATTTCTGCGTCTTTTTTATTTAATCCATAATATAAGGCCAAAAGTTTTGAATATTCTGCAACTCTTTTTACATGATTTCCTGTTTCTTTAGAACGACTCTCACCTATTGCTCCCATGGTGAAAATAACTTCTCTTTGCGTTTCTTCTATTTCTTTTCCTAACGATTGTACTTCTTTAAGTTTATCTTGTAATTGGTCATAATCTTGTTTTTGCCGCTTATCACTACGTGTCATAATTTTTTCACGACGTTCGATGTCTTTTATAAGTTTATTAGTTGTTGAAATAAAATCTGTTTGTAAAGATTTTATTTCTAATACATATTTGTTATCTTCTACTGTATTCATAACATTTATCTTATTAGCTCAGTTTTATTTACAAGTAATTGAATATTTAAAGAGTCAAAACTATCTTGAAAATCTTCACCATCTTCTCTAGAACTATCATCATCTTCATCATACACCCAATTAATATTTACACTTATATCGCTTTGACTCTGTACAAAAATATCAATTAAATCAAACATTTCAAACAATGCTTTTGAACTACTTGAATTAAAATACGTTAACTTGAAATTGAATATTATATTTTCCAATTTTTTATTAGACTGATCTTTGAAAAAAGCTTCTAAACTGATTAACAGTTCTTTATAAAACTCAAAAGTATTTTCAGAATAAGATTTGCCTTCAATACTAAAAATTCCACGTTGAAAATCAAAATTTATTTCAGGTGTATGCAAGGTTTTTTCTATAAATATTGTCTTGTATTTCATTGTTTTATCTCCATATTTATTTATTTGTACAGTAATTTCAAGCCTTGATAAGTTATCATCTAATTTTTTAATCTGATAAGAAATATTATCGGACTTTCTAGCCAATTGGTACAAACCGATTCCTCCACCATTTGAATGTGAAGTTTCACCACTTTTACGTAATTCCTTATATTTTTTTGTAATTTCCTCTTTATTTAATTCGCCCATATTTTTAAATATATTTTCAATCTTTAAAAGTGTTTTATTATCAATATTATTTATTGTAGTAACATAATAGTTTTTTTCATCATACTCAATAAGGATCTGTTCACTATCGTAATTATGAACATAGTCACTTTTAGAATATTTCATTACATTTTGAGCTAATTCTATAAAAACTATATATAATCTTCGTACAATTGTGTGCCCTTCGACAATATCTTTTAGTTGAACTTCTAATGCTTTTATTAAGGATAAAATTATAGCTTGAGAAAAGTAACCACTGTATCCCATAAATAAAATAGTATTTTTTTTATTACTCATAATTTTCTTCTCCTGCTTCATTTAATACGGTTTTTTTAATTTTTAAGCCTATAAAACAGATATCATCCACTACTTCATAATTGCCTCTATAATTTTCAAGAATTGATATATATATTTTTTTTTGTTCTTTAAATATTTTATGATGATGTTCAGTTATCATGTCAATCAGCCTTTTTCTTCCAAACCTCAATTCTTTTTTTTCGCTAATTGTGTCTACAACTCCATCTGTAGTTAAATAGACCTTTACCTCCTTTTCAAAAATAATTGACGTTTCTTCATACTCATAGTCATATTTACAAGATTGGTAACCTACAGAATAACGATTTGATTTAATCAATTTTACGCAGTTTTTCTCATCCAGCATAATTAGATTCATCATTGCACCTGCATACGTTAAGAAACCAGCTCTTTTATCAATAAATAAAATTCCTCCATCAAATCCTGCATTTGATTTTGATGTATTACTGTATTGTTGTAAAATATCTTTAATTCTTTTATTGAAGTATCCTAGAATTTTTCCTGGGGAGATTTCCATTTCATTATTATTCAATTTATTAATAAGTTCATGTTGAATTGATTTTACAATCATTGTTACAAATGCACCTGAAATACTGTGTCCTGTACAATCAATGCACATAACAAGAGACTTATTTTCATCCTTCCTTAAAACATCCATGAAATAAATATCTCCACCAACTTTACTTTTGGGTTTCCAAGTAATAAAACCATCTTCATACAAGAGAGGAAGAAGTGATTTAGCTGGTCTAATAGCATCTTGTAAAAGACTTGAATAATTCATTGCATCTGTTAAGTTTTTATTAATTCTTAGTAATTGTTCATTGGCATAATCAAGCTCTTCCGTTCTTTGTAAAATCTTAGATTGAAGATTCTTATTATAATCAACAATAGTATTTAAAAACTTGTTAAAGGTTGTGATCAAGTCTCCAATTTCATCATTTTTATCTTTTTTGTATTCTTTATAATCTTCCAAATGATTCGTGTTTATGTATGTTAAATAGGATGATAATTTAGAGATTCTTGTTAGTGGGTTTAAAATACTTCTAATTAAATAGTACATTACAATAGAGTAGCCTAGAAGAATAATTAAGGATAAATAAAGAAGTTTATTTGTTAAATCAGAATACTTATCTTCTGTTTTTTGGGTTAAATCACTTTGAATTAAATTAATAATATCCAGTATGTGTTGACCAATTTCTTTTCCACGTCCTCTTGTTAATTTATCAGCATTCAAATAATCAAAATTATCATCAACATAAACATCAATGGATTCATAATATTTCTGTATTAAAAAAATATGGCTTTTTTTAATTTTATGCAAAGATTTTGTATATTTTGCAAAGAGTGGGTCTTTAAATAAAATATCCATTTCTATATAAATTTCTTTAGATGATTTTTCTATTTTTTTATAGTATTTATCTAAATCTTTTTTTCTAAAACCTCTTATAAAAAGATTTTTCCTATTTTTTGCTTGTTTAGAGTAAGCAATATAAATTGATTCCATTCTTTGTTTCACAACAAGTATCTCTGCTGTATTTTTTTTAATTATACTAAAACTACCACTTACATAATAAATAAGCCCAGGAAAAGTAAAAAAAAGAACTACCGAAAAAGGAATTATAACCTTTAACGACGTTTTCTTGATACTATTATATTTTTTCATTTCTAAAACCTTAAGTTTTCAACCTACCTTTACTCGTGTAAGTTTAGTTATCCATGACCCGTGTAAATAATAAAAAAAAGAATTTTCAATATTTTTTATATACATTTCTTTAGTACTAGAAGCTACAAGATCAAGCATTCCTTCAATTTTTTTATTCACTACCTGCCGTAATTTTTTTGCAATGAAGTACTTTATACCTGTGTCTTTTGCTTTTTCACTTGTTCCAATTAAGAAGATGCAGCAAAATGAATTGAAGATATATTTTCTTGTCATTATTGTTTCTTCTTTCTTTTTCTTCTCTTTTTTCTTTTTTTGTTTTTACTTTTTTTCCAGAAATATCTTATTAGTAGAATTATGCCACTTATAAAAGCAAGAATAAATAGCACTTGAGTACTTAAAAATACCCCCCAACTCATCCACCTAAAACCCTTATTCTCAAAAAAACGCCCTTCATGTATATCTTCAATCCAATCAGTATATCTTGGAATTGCTCTTTGAACTTCCCCTGTAACAGAGTTAATTCTAACCTCATAACCTATATCATGTTTGTTATATACTCGAGCAACCATATGGCCACTGCGGGGATAAGTATAAACTCTCCAGACGTCTTTCCATGAGGTGATATTTGCTTCTTTTGCAGCCTGATGTGTTTTTAGAATCCTTAAAAACTCTGGTATTTCAATCTTTGGAACAATAACTGCTGCTTTTTTAATTTGTTTATACTCATCATTAGGAGAAAAGGATTCAGGTAAATAGTGTTTTGATTGCAAAACTAAGCCACTTAATGCCGTTATGAATAGGGGTAAAACTATAATAGGAGTTAACCAAAGATGAATACCTCTTGCACTTAATAAACTTTTCCATCCTATTGTTTTCATTTTTTTAAGCCATAAATAAACTCCACTAATCATTAAAAAAATAAAAATAAAACAAGAAATCAAAAAATAATAACTTAAATTAAGAGTACTCTCTTCATTCATATTTTGATTGGGTCCCACTATTTCACCTGCATGTAGCCTTGAAATCCAATCATAGTTTCTTTTTGAAACTTCCTCTACCTCACCAGTAACAGTATTAACTTGCGCTTCCATTAGATTGTTTGCTTTTACCTTAACCATGGATTTTTTTGGACGCCAATCCAAATGATAAATATCATCCCACGATTTTACACCCATTTTAGGTTCAGCCATAACCGCTTTTAAAATCTCTTCATGTGTTAAAAGATGTTGATACTTAAGCTTTTTTCCTTCCTCGTTTTTTGCACTTACTCCACTTGGCATTACAATTGGAAAATCTCTTCGTATTTTCATAAAATAGCCTGTTGTAAAAAATATCACTATTGCAAATAAGCTAATTACTGATCCCCAAATATGCCATAATCTCATTATTCTATTCATAATACTCCATTCAATTTATTATTTAATTAATTATTATATTATAAAATACAATATTGTAGTATTACCATATAATTATTATAAAACACTGAATATATCAATACTTTATTGATATATTCAGTGAAAATCAAAGTAAATTGCTTATTATTTGTCAAGTATTCCTAATATAAAAGTTTATTAATAAAATAATAATAATATAAAAAATAAGTTTTTATACAATCACTTTCATATAATTAATTAACATAACTACTTCTTCCATTCTAAGAAATATCAGCTTATCAAATTAAAAAGTATTGAATAAAAAGTGTTAAAAAAATACATATTTTTATTTTTGATGTAAAATAATACAAGCTGTAAGTACCGCTTTTTCTAAATACTTATTTTATTTAGCTTATTAAAATTAGTTTATTCGACATTGACATAACAAAGGCAAAAAATCTATTTAACAAGAAAGAAAATCAAGGTCAGGATAATCAAATAAAATGGCCAACATAATTTAATTAGTTTTTAATTGATTTTTAATTAGTTTTTAATAGTAAAGATAAAATTATATAAATAAATGAATTATATTATTATTCACATTTTAAAGATTTATTGTAAATATACTAGATTTAAAGTAAAGTTAACAAAAATACTAAACTTTTCTCAGCAGCTAAATACCATTTTTTTGGCTTTTTTACCTTAAAATCTTTAACTTATGATATCTTTCAAATGTAATTTCTTACATACCTATAATAAAATGTTTATTTCTATTATATGCTCCTTTTTATATTTTGTTTTCTCAAGTAATTAGGATTAGCACTTTTTTATTTGTTCATAAATAATTTTCTATCCTTCTTAAAGATAATTTAAATTAAGATTAACTTTTAATACTATTTTTTACATACTATAGTTATAATTAGAATTAAATACAACGGCAAAGAGGATTATGAAAAATAAAATTTCTTATAAATTAATATCATTAATACTTTTAATTAGTTTTGTCATAACTTGCATATCCGTGTATATTCAAATAAATAATCAATATAAAAATGAAATAACAACTTTTAAAAAAAGTTTAGACAATATTAAAACAAAACAAATTCCACTATTATCCCAATCCTTGTGGACTGTTGATTATATCTCCGTAGATATTTTTTTAAATAATTTAATAAAAAGTGAAAAAATAATTTATGCTCAAGTTATTGAAAACAATGGAAATACGATAAGTAAAGGGCAAAGTAAAGATCAGGATATTATAAAAAAAGAGTTTATTATAAATAAAAATATAAATTCTAAAAAATATCCTATTGGAAAATTAATTGTAGTTGCAGATTTAACTCCCTTGTATAAAAATTTACAAAATAACGCAATTGGAATTATTTTTACTGAAATTATAAAAATGCTTTTGATTTCACTGTCTATTATATTTGTTATAAAAAAACTCATAATAAATCCGCTTGAAGAAATGGCACTCTATGCGAATACTCTCTCATTAGAAAACTTGAGTAAACCTTTGTGTATAGAAGATTCAAATAAGGATAATCTTAGTGAACTGGGCATTGTAAGTGAATCCATAAATACAATGAGAGTGAATTTAATTAGGCAAATTAAAGAAAGTGAAGAAAAAAATAATATTATGGCTCAACAAGCTAAACTGGCTGCTATGGGGGAAATGATTGTTAATATTGCACATCAGTGGAAACAACCTCTCTCTTTAATAACCACTACAGCAAGTGGTATACAAATAAATAATGAACTTGGACAATTAGATAAAAAACAATTGGATTATTATGCAGATGAAATCATGAATTCTGCAAATTATCTTTCAAATACGATTGATGACTTTAGTGACTTTTTTAAACCCAATAAAAGTAAAGAAGTATTTAAAATAATTAACTGCTTTGAAAAAACCTTTAAGCTTTTAAATACTCAGTTAATAAATAACAATGTAACCCTTATCAAAAACATTAGTGATATTGAAATATATGGATTCGAAAATGAACTTATTCAAGTTTTAATAAATATACTAAACAATGCAAAAGATGAATTTGCAAGGAATAAGCAAAAACGAAATTTAGTATTTGTGAATGTATTTTTAACAGATAATAAAATAAATATATCTATTAAAGACAATGCGGGTGGAATAAAAGAAAATTCAGTAAACAGAATCTTTGAACCCTATTTTACGACAAAACATCAATCACAAGGTACAGGAATAGGCTTATATATGTCAGAAGTAATAATAGAAAAACATATGCAAGGCAAATTAAACGTTCGAAATGTTGAATATAAATATGAAAATGAAGTATATACAGGTGCAGAATTTAACATAATTATAAATAAAGAAGGTAAAAAGAATGAAAAAATTTAGCTTTATTATTATTACTGTTTTATTTTCAACTTTAGAACTAAAAGCAAATACAAATGAAATTGTCTGGTTACAAAATCAACGTCCCCCATGGATGATAAATGCAGGCCCATATAAAAACCAAGGTTATGCTGATATGATTAGAGAGATATTTAAGTCTAAACTTATTACTTATTCACATAAAACCATACCTATAAATGCATCTAGATTAAAAATTGAAGTTCAAAGAAATAAAAACACATGTTATGGGCCCGTAGGTAAGTTTAAAGCTATTGAGTCTTTGTTTCATTGGAGTAAGCCTTTATATTATTTGCCAAACCCCAATATAATAGTCTTAAACACTACCTACAAAAAAATGGGTTCACCCAAAGAATTATCTATGGAAAACTTAATCCAAAACCATAATTATAACTTTGGAAACCATCTTAATATCTTACTTTATCCAATTGATGTTAAAAAATATGCTAATCAAAAAAATGTAAGTTCTATTGCAACAACATCTCCAACTACAAGTCTATTGAATATGTTAGAAAAAGCTCGAATAGATTGGATATATGATTCTCCGGTATTTGTCAAATGGCATACTACCTTATCAAAAACGAATAAAATGTTCAAAACAATAAAAGTAACAGAAACTAAAAATAAGGCTCCTTTATCTGCATACCTTGTTTGTAGTAAGAATGAATGGGGTGAAAAAATCATAAAAAAAATAAATAGAAATGTAAATAAAGAAAATATATTAAAAATTAGATCTTTTGTTAGAAAGTGGCAACTAGATGAAGCAAGTTTAAAAGAGTTTGATAAAATCAATGAAAAAATGTTTTCTTATTAATATAAAGACTTGGTTTTAAATAAAAAATAATATTTTTTAATAAAGTACTAAGTACCTCTTTATTGTTTTGCATTTATATCAGCCCTAAACAAGGTTAGATTTAGACCTTTCATCTATAATATTAATTTTGTTATTTTTAGTATATTGATACAATAAATTTTCATTATTTTTATCTTCTTCCATTTTATTATCCACGGTGCTGTGTAATCTTGCAATGAGTAGTTTAAAAGAATCTATTGAGCTTTGCGAATTTTTCTTCTGGTCTTCTGGAATTTCTTCATCATTTTGTATAGCTGTTAATTTATTTATAATGGAGTGAAAGTAAGTTTCTATAGTCTCAAAAGATGAGAAATTTGGCTCAATACTTTGATATTTGTCTTTTTTATTATCATCTTCTTCTTTATTGTAATATACAATTGGACCTAAGTGAAAAGCTTTATAATCTTCATCATCTTTCATTCCAAATTCTTCCATTGTTTCAGCACTAAGAGTCATTCCAAAACTTTCTGCTTGTGCTCTACTTATATGAGCAGTAGGTGCTGGCTCTGGATTAGGTATAAAAGCTCTACTTGAAATGGGTGTTAGGGCATCTGATTTTGTGGGTGGTAACATCTCTGCAATTATACTCCCTATTCCCTCATTTGACATAACATTAAACGTTGATTTTAGTGTTTGTGCAAAGATATCTTTTATATCAGAACTTGCATTTTTATCAAATAATAAATTAGAAATATTAAATTGTCCAGGAATATCAAGAACCCCAATAAGTGCAAACTGTGATGTCCTTTGTGTTGCGTCTTGTTTAGAATATCCCTCATCCATAAACTCTTGTACATGAATATCAAATAAATGATTTACATTCAATTCATTCTCTTTCATTCTTGAATTGAAGTCATCATCACGGGAAGCAGGAACAAAAAATGACTTACTTATATTTTCTGTTTGTAAAGTACCAATATTATTTTTTAAAGATGAATGTGAATTTTGATCAATACGTGAATCTATATTCATGTTATGCCTTTAAGTTTATATATAAAGTTTAACAAAAAAGTAGTAGTTTTAATTCTATTTAACAAAATAATAATTTTAAAGCAATGCATTTTAAACTAAAAAAAAGAAAGTACTAAGCTATGATTTTAAATTATTTAATAGGAGGTGATTTTTAAAAAAGTAAAATTATCTTTAATCATTGAAGATATATTATGTAGAAGTACTAATTATAAATCATCACATTACATTTTATTTTTAGTTGCTTCTTGTCACTTTAATTGCAAGATTAAGATTTTACTTATTCAAGATTCTTATTTATCATTTAGTTCTAATTTAGCAAGTTCATATTCATTCATGAATTTTTTCACTATTGATTCTATTGTTTCAATTTTATTTGAAAACTCAATAGAGGGACCAGCACACCATATTGTTTTATAAGTAGCAGAAAAAGCTGCTTTTTCTATTAACTTCATACCTTTATAATAGGTCAACATTTTAAGATATTTTTTTAAATACTTGTTTTTTATTAATAATTTTTCCAAAAAATTTAATTCTTTTCCGATTTTTTGTTGGTAAGGGGTATTAATAACAGTACAAGGAGTTCCTGATATTTTGGAACTTAAAACAATATCATTAGCCCCATAGTGAAGCACTGCATCTTTGTAGTCTTGATGAATAATAGCTTCTTTACTTGCTATAAAAGCACTTCCAATTGAGCAGCCCTGAGCCCCTAAACAAAGCATAGAAAGAATACCTGAACCTGTACCTATCCCACCCGCTGCAATAATTGGAATGTTAATATGTTCTTTTAACAAAGGAATTAACACGCTTGAAGGGATATTTCCCCTATGTCCCCCTGCTCCTGAATTTACAGCAATAACAGCATCTGCGCCTAAAGCCTCAACTTTTTTTGCATATTTAAGTTCTGTTACATCACAAATAATACGTACTCCTTTAGAAGAAAGCTTATTAATTGTCTCTTTTGGGTTACCTAAAGAAGTAATAACAAAAGAAGGAGGATATTTTTCCAAAAGCAAAAGATGCTCTTCATAAAAAATATTAGAGGCATTAACAATAAGATTGATTCCATAAGCCCCCGTACAATTTTCTTGCAAATCAATAAGTGCTTCTTCAAAAGCCTTCGAGGTTTTAAAGTTTAAAGAAGGAATACATCCCATTACTCCTACTTCACAGGCGTTAATAAGCATCTTTGTATTTGAGATTAGAAACATAGGAGCAAGAATTATTGGAAACTTTATGGAGAAGGTATCGGTGAGCCATGTCTTCATTTTATACCTTTACTGACATTCTGTCATTTATCAAGCTAAAATTGATTTATTTTATTATAAATCAATTATATCACGTTAATTTTGAGAACTTTATCAAGTAAAAAAGTAAATACATTTTATACTTATGAGTTAAGCTCTAAGAAAATTTTACTTGACTTAATATTTTTTTGAGGTTATAATACCAACTGGTATTTAATTAAACACTAAATAAAAAAAGTCTTACTTAGAAATAATTAAAAAATGGAATATGGCATTTGCCTTAAACAAAAATAACAAGGATCTTATTTTGAAAATAAATTTATTTAACCCTTTTAAACTAAATAATACAATTGAATTAAAAAACCGTGTACTAATGGCCCCATTAACACGTTGCATGGCAGATGATGATTTGGTTCCTACTCAAGCTATGGCAGATTATTATGCAAAACGTGCAGATGCAGGTCTAATTATTTCTGAAGCAACTATTATTAGAGCGGATGGACAAGGTTATCCAAATACTCCAGGTATATACTCAAAAGCACAAATAAAAGCTTGGAAAAATATTACTGATGCTGTTCATAAAAATGGTGGTAAAATATTTGCTCAAATTTGGCATGTAGGCCGTGTAGCACATCCATTTTTTACAAATAGCGATGTTTTAGCACCATCTGCAGTTTCAACAGAAGGTTCTGTTCCTAGAATGAGAGAGTTAAGCTATCAAACTCCAAAAGCTCTTAATATCCAAGAGATTAAAACCTTGGTTGAAGATTATGCACAAGCTGCTAAAAATGCCATTGAAGCAGGTTTTGATGGGGTTGAGATTCACGGAACAAATGGTTACTTAATTGATCAGTTTTTACACCACGAAGCCAATATAAGAAAAGATGAATATGGACAAACACCTAAAAATATGTCACGTTTTGCGATGGAAGTAGTTGATGCAGTTATTGATGCTATTGGTTCACATAGAACAGCTTTACGATTAAGTCCAGCAGGATATTTTAATATGAAGGAAGATAAACGAGATAAAGCTGTTTTTGATTATTTGTTATATGCATTGCAAGACAAAAACTTAGTTTATTTACATGCTGGAATTTTTGATGATTCTATGCGTTTTGATTCTTTAGAAGGAAAAAATTTTTCTGAATACTTAAGAGAAGGATACAATGGAACATTAGTAGGTGTTGGAGCCTATACTTATAACAGCGCCAAAGATTCCATCAATGAAAAAGCTTTCGACTTAATAGCTATAGGACGTCCTTTTATTGCAAACCCTGATTATATGCATAAAATTAAAAATGGCATAGAAGTTATAGAGTATCAAGAAGAAATGTTAAACGAACTAGTTTAAGTTTTACGTAAGAATAGAAAAAGACAAGAGCAACATTTCTTTGACCTTTTTCTCTTCTTTTCCTTGCATAAGTAAAGAAGCAGCATTATTAATTTGAGTATTAAGATAATCAACTGCGAGTTCTGTTGTAATATTTTTTTGTAGTTGACCTTTTTCTTTTGCATTTAAAATACATTCTTCATAAGCTTGCAAAAACTTATTTTGCATTGAAAGAATTTGCTTTTGTGTTTTTGGTCCCATATTAATTTTTGAATCTTGTAATTTTACCAAAAGACAACCCTTTGCGGATTTTTTGTCTTCTTTTTTCGACGTTACATAAACTGCTATTTTTTCAAGTATTTCTTTAAAATTTTCATTAAGTGTCAATATTTCTAATAAAGAAGATGAAACATCTTTTTCATATTTTAAAAGTACCGCTTCAAGTAAACCATCCTCATTTCCAAATTCTCTATAAATTCCTGGTTTAGAAACCTTTACACGTCTGCAAATTTCATTTAAAGAAATACTGTTTTGTTCATCCAGCCAATATTCAAGCATAGCGATATCTACAGTTTCTTTACAGTCTAACGTTTTTGGTCGTCCTCTCACACTCTTAGGTGTTGTAGATTTATTTATATTCATATTCTTACCTCTAAATTCCAAGCTTTAATTATACTAATTATACTTAAATTTAGGCAATTAGGAGCAGCTCACTCATTATATTATGCAAAACATTTTGCAGCTTATGAGTGAAGAAATACATCTGCTTCTATAAATATTTTCCAAAAAAAGTAAAAAGAGACAGGGCTATTGTTTTTGAAGTAAAAGTACTGTTTCAATAAATAAATACCTACGCGCTAATTTAAAATTCAGATTAATTATAGGGTGGAATTTTATTAATATAAATGTATTATGTGCCAATAAAATAGCAGTTTGAAAGAAGGATTACTTATGTCTTTAAATTTAACCAAAATAGCCCCTTTTTTATTCGTATGGTTATGGAGTACTGGCTTTATTGGTGCTAAATATGGCCTACCCTATATAGAGCCTTTTTTTATGCTCTTTATACGTTTTTGTTTCGTTATTCTTATTTTTTTAATTTTAATTAATATTTATAAAGCAAAATGGTTAAATCAAACAAAAAGTTTGCAGCAAATATTCATTGGTACATTAATTCATGGAGGCTATTTAGGTGGAGTTTTTTTTGCAATAAAACTAGGAGTTCCGGCTGGAATAACAGCTATTATTGTAGGAATGCAACCCATTGTGACAAGCGTAATTGGATATTTATTCTTAAATCAATCTTTAAATGCTAAACAATCTATTGGTTTATTATTAGGCTTCATTGGTGTCTCTTTAGTCATACTTGAGAATGCAAGTATCGATACACAAAATATGAATGCACTAGGTTTACTTAGCTGTTTTATTGCTCTTCTTTGTATTTCTTTAGGTACGGTATTGCAAAAAAAACTAGCCAGCAATGTTTCATTATTAACTGGATCTTTTTATCAATATATAGGTGCAATTATTATAGTTGCATTAATAACATTTAGCATGGAAAAACAAATTGTTGTTTACACCACCGAGTTATTCATAGCAATGGCTTGGTTAATCATCGGTTTATCTGTCTTTGCTGTTTTATTATTATTGTATATGATAAAAGAAGGAGAAGTAGCTAAAGTAACCAGCTATTTTTACTTAGTGCCTCCAGCTGCTGTTATTCAATCTTGGATACTTTTTGATGAACGCTTAGGAATATTGGCCATTATTGGCTCAGTTCTTACTGTAGTGGGAGTTGTATTTGTGGTTAAAAGCCAAAGCAAAAAATAAAATAAACTCCCTTTAGTACATAAGAAGAAGTAAGTATCTTATATATAAATACAAAAAAACGCTGAATTCAGCCTATAAAAAAATGAATAAAATAGTTGTTTTTTTGTTTTAGTAGCTAGTGTTTTAATTTTATTAAACGCTAAATAATGACATGATTAAAAGATAAAAGAGTATTCGTCTTTTATTTTATCTATAAAAAAAGCGTATTTTCTAGCTCTAAAATTTTATCATCTAAAAAAACTCAAAATAAAAAGAAATCAATAGCTTCACCAAGAATAGACAGGTTAAATCAAAAAAATCATTAAATAATGTCTAAAGTTTTTAATAATATTGATTTTAGTTATTAAAATTATTATTAATTTAAGTTTTTATGGGTAAACTCCTTTTTGATTTTAAACTTAAGGAAAAAAATGAATTACAAAAAGATTAATACCAAAATACATTATTGGGGTTCTTCTATAATAATTATTCCCTTTCTAATTGTATTAGTTAGTGGAATATTTTTACAAGTAAAAAAAGAGTTTACATGGATACAACCAAAAACAGTGAAAACAAAATACAGAGAGTTAACTCTGAGTTTTGATCAAATACTAAAAGCTGCAATGAGCGTAGAAGAAGTTGGTATTAAGTCTTGGAAAGATATTAAATTACTTGATGTTAGACCAGGAAAAGGAATAACAAAAATTAGAGCAAAAAGTTCTTGGGAAATTCAAATTCATAATAAAACAGGAGAAGTACTAGCAGTTAACTATAGAAGATCAGATTTTTTTGAATCATTGCATGATGGGTCATGGTTTCATGACAATGCAAAACTAGGTATTTTTTTGCCATCCGCAATTATTATGTTGATAATGTCATTAACCGGTTTATATTTATTCTTAAAACTATTGCCTGCTAAATTAGGACGAAAAAAGAAAAAAGAAAAAAAAGAAAAGAAAGAAAAAATTACAGTTTAAATAAGCGAACAACATTAGCTCCTTTAGGGAAAATAACACTCCTTTATTCAAATGAAATGTTTAATGAAGCTTTTTTCTCTAAAGGTGTAATTTTAATATATTTTAATCAATCTATCTTAGGAAAGCAAATAATCAAAAACAAGTATGTCCTCAATCATAGGTAAAAATACTTCTTTTAAACGTTCATGTTCAGGATGTGGGAAATAGTTTTCTCTGCATTTGTCATCTTTAAAACTCATTACAATACTATGAGTATAGTTTTTATTTAAATTTTCTGGACTATTGTTAGTGCCCCACTCAACATTTGTGACACCTTCTATTTTATTTGGAATACTTTCAAATATTAGTCTTAACTCACTTAATTCCTCTAAACTAACAAAATCTTTAAACTCTATTAATAAAATATGTTTTATCATGCTTTTCCTTTTCACCCAAAGATATGTAGTTTAAGATAACATTCTATAATTTAACAAAATACTTTCTATTAATAGTTAAATTGTTTTTTATACTTTGATGACTTTATTAATTATTGAAGTAATTGTCGTTAATTAAAAATATTGGCTTGTATGAAATTTACTCTGTTTGATTTTCTATCATTTTAAAATAAGAAAGCTATTTAAAAAAACTAAATCTCTATTGATTTAGGTTCTCCTAAATAAAAACCTTGAGAATAAGTGATACCTAATTCTTTTACCTTTTCTAAGACACTTTTAGAATGAACAAACTCAGCTACTGTCTTTATATTTTGTTTTTTTGCAAACGTAATAATAAGTTCAGCGATAAGTAAAGATTGTTCACACATATCAATATTTTTAATAAAAGACCCATCAATTTTAATGAAATCAACATTAAGTTTCATCAGGTATTCAAAATTAGAATATCCTGTTCCAAAGTCATCAATAGCAATCTTACAACCCACGGCTTTCATTTCTTTAATAAATAAAGAAACCTCTTCAAAGTTATCTATTCCTTCACTCTCTACAATTTCAAAAATCACACGTTTTGCAATATCGCGATTTTCCAGTTTCTTATGAATAAAAGCAATAGTCTCTTTATTCATAATGTCATCAAGGGTAAGATTTATAGAAAACTCAGCTTTTGAGTCTTTAAAATACTCAAAAGATTTTTCTATTACAATTCTTGTTAACTGGTGGTATAACTTTAGTTTCTTAGAGAGTTCTAAGAAATGAAAAGGAGATATTATCTCACCATTTTCATTCTTCAAACGAATAAGACATTCATACTTTTCATCCAAGGGATTATTGTTGTTAATTATGGGCTGTATAAAAACAAGTATTCTATTATTGGAAATGGCATCTTTTAATATTTGTGTCCATTTTACATTATTTTGGTAGTTTACTTCTACATTATCTTCTTTTCTATAGACAAAAAGTCTTTGTTTTTTGTTTTTTGCAATTTTAAGTGCAGTATTTGCATTAATTAAAACTTTGTCATTTGTTAGTGAAACTCCTGAAGTAATAGAAACAATAATATTGTTCTTTTCTATAATAAAAGGCTCTTTTTCTATTTCTTCAATAGCTAAATCACATAAGTCCAAAAACACTTTATCTGAGATCTCTTTTGAGCTTGTATATATTCCAAATTCATCAACTGGTAATTTGAATATAAATATCTCTTTTTTGCCTTTAAATAATTTTACAAGTAATTGTGCCATTAAAAAAAGAAGTCTGTCCGCTATTTCACTTGAATAACAATGATTTATATCCGTAAATCTGTCAATATTTAATAAGGCCAGTTTAGGAGAATTTTTTTGTTTTAAAGTATGAACCAGCTTCATTCTATTGGGAAGTCCTGTTATCACCTCTTTGTATGCAATTTCAAGTTCTTCTTCTTTTTTATATCTTTTAAGAACTTCATCATCTGCTCTGTTTTGCAAAACAAGGTTTAGGCTTTTTAGTTCTTCTTCTTTTATTTCTACTTCTTTTTTATAATTTATAAAAATTCCATTAATCGATCTTGAAAAGAAAAAAGAGAATAGAAAAACACATAGAGTAAGCGCAAGGGATACGGCAAGAGTATAGTTTATATTCTCTTGAAGTAAATCATTTTTATGCTGTGTTTTATCAAGTATACGTTGTTCAACAACATCCATGTATCCACCAATTGCAATTATCCAATTCCACTCTTTTATATAATAAATATAGGCAGTTTTTTCTTTTTGAACGGTTTCTCCTGGTTTTGTCCAAAAATAAGATATGTAACTGCCCTTAGGATTTTCCTTTCCCGCTTTTATTAATGTATCTGCAATGCTTAGTCCATTCACATCCTTTAATTGGGAAGCATTAAAGCCTTTTTTTAAGACAGGGTGTGAAAGTATAGTGCTCTTGTCATTTAAAATATAGATGTAGCCATTATCTTGTGCAATTATATTTTCAATATAATTTAAAGTACTCTTTTTTAATAAATTTTGATCATTTTTAAAAGATGAATGTTCGATGAAACTCAAGACTTCTTGTATTTTACCCTTAAGGATTTGTTTTTCATTCAATATATAATTTTCTCTAATCTCTTTTGTTTCTTTCTTTAATGCATCGTAATCGTTATCAATTATTAAAGAAGTAAAGAGTAGTGTAGCTATAAAAATCCCTATAAAAGGGACAGTGAATATAAGTTTGGGAATATTTTTTTCTGTAAACATAATCTGTCCAATAATTTATTTGCTTATTAGCATAACATATTAATAGTAAATTGTTTTCAACATACAAACTATAGACAGACATCACCTAAGGTGACAACAGTCCCTCTTAAGTGCTAAATTCTAATTAAACATCATTTAGTTTTTGTTCAAACTCTGTATTTAATTTTTCTAAGTCATTTTCTAAGTCTTTTAATCTGCTTTGTTTTTTAGCTTTGTCTGCTGCACTTAACGCTTGTATTTGGGTTATTTCTTGTTTAATAGGAAATACAAGTTTACTTTTTTCAGTGACAAGAAGGGCTCTTAGTTTTTTAATCTCTTTTTTGTTTCTTTTTGGTTTTACAATTTTTTTCTTTTCACTTCCTTCTTCTTCTTCCCAACCAACATTTCTTAAAAACTCATTATAGTTTCCATTAAAATAAGTAGCGCCCTCATTTGTAAAAACAATCAATTTATCACAAACAGCTCTTAATAACTCTTCACTATGCGTTACAATCATACAAGAACCTTTAAAAGCTTTTATTGCTTTAGTTAAAGAATCTATTGAATCAATATCTAAGTGATTTGTAGGCTCATCAAGAAATAAAAGGTTTACATCTTTTGCAATGATTTTTGCTAACATTACTCTTGATTTTTCACCTCCTGAAAGAAGTGAGATTTTTTTCTTTGCATTGTCTCCACCAAACATCATAATCCCACAAATACTTCTTATAAGTGACTCTGGAAGTTTATGATTTACAGAGTAAATTTCTTCCATAATTGTATTTTTTGCATTAAGGTGAGAAATATTTGTTTGTCCAAAATGTCCAAAGTTACATGAGGGATGAAAAGTAGTACTTCCACTTTGGGCTTGTAATTCGCCAGCAATTACATTTAAGAGAGTAGATTTACCTTTACCATTTTTTCCAATAATTCCAATAGTTTCACCTTTTGAAAGCGCTAAGGTGATATTTTTAAATAATGTATTATCTAGCGTATATCCAAAAGCCAAATCTTTTACTTCTACTAAAAACTTAGCTGATGTTTCTTTATAATTAAAATTAAAACTTAA
>CAJXWI010000003.1 GCA_913062735.1 uncultured Arcobacter sp. | reverse complement strand
ACAATATAATCTTTATTGATAAGAGTAAGAATGCTTCTTTTAAAGATGGAATTTATGCCTTTACAACAGAGCATGGTTTATTCGTAAAAAGAATACAAAAAAGAGTAGATGGCAAACTGGATATCATTTCTGATAATAAAGACTATCCAAAACAAGTTCTTCATGAAGGTGAAATTAATCTTATAGGAAAGATTGCAGCCTCTTTTGGAAATATATACTAAAAATTAAAAAAGACTTAGTTCTTTTTCTACTTTTGTTAAGGTTCTTTGAACTTTAACAAAATCGTATCCAATTAAATATACACAATTAAAGTCTTTTGTTTTCAAAAAAGTTTTTAAGTTTTTTAAATTCGAAATTACATACAACTCTTTTGGAAATCCATTAATAAAATGAGAAGAGATATAAATAATTTTTCCATAAGAATATATCTTATTAATATAATCAATTTCTTCTTTAATCAAAGCATGTGAGTTTTGAACAAGCATGAACTTATCACTTTTCCCATGTTCACAAGCGTTATATTGTTTGTCTAAAAAAATAGCTCTTAGCGAATTAAAACTTTGCAATTTACTTAAATCAAAATCATTTTTACAAAAAGCATAAACATTTAAAAAAGGCTTGAGATACAAGGAAGCAAGTTTGAATTTATTAAAATAATTATTTTTATAGGAAAATGAACATTCAAATAAAGAGTGAACAATTAGATTATCAAGACCGTAATCATTGTGTGAAAATACTTTATATTTTGGGTATATTTTATGCAATAAATCTTCATTGGAACAAAATAAAGTATCAGAGTTTTTTATACTTTCAATAATTTTAATTGAGTGTTCAAGATTATTTGAAATAAATTTAAAGTTTTTATTTTTATTAATATTTAAGAATTCATAGGAAATTCTGTCACAAAAAAAGGCTTTTAGATCAATAGTAGATAATTTATATCTAAAAATTTTAATAAGTGCTTCTTTATAAGAAGTAACTTTAATCCACGCTATTTCATTGTCAAGAACAGCCGTATTAAAATCATAAACAATAGCAAAAGCCCCATTATTGATGGCCAATAATAAATCTTTTGCATTTTTAGCAATAAACAAATCCCCTTCATTCACTTTCTTGGCATTAATTTTTATATTGTATAAAAAAGAAACAGAGGGAGAATTAATTAGTTCTCCCTCTATTATGTCAATTAAGGATGAAATTTTCATCTGTTACCTTAGGAAATTTTTGTTCCGATTTTTTTAGGTGCTTCTGGACGAATTAAGGACAAACCGTTTTCATCACGTGCAGCTAATAACATACCTTCTGACATCATACCCATTAATTTAGCAGGTTTTAAATTTGCAACAACACAAACTTGAGACCCCACTAAAGAAGAAGCATCATAAAACTCTTTTATTCCAGCTAGTATTTGTCTGGGTCTTGCTTCTCCCAAATCAACTTGGAGTTTTAAAAGTTTTTTTGATTTAGGCACTTCTACTGCTTCAAGAACCGTACCAATTTTAAGGCTCGTAGCAAAAAAAGTATCAATTGTAATTAAATTGTCACCTTCTAATTCTTCTAAGGAACTTAAAACAATGTCTTTTTTTTCAACTTCTGTTTTCGTAACATCAACTTCTGGTGCTTGTTTTAATAAAATCTCTTCAATTCGAGGGAACAATTGTTCTACTTTAGTGATGGTTACGTCACCTAATATTTCTTTGTTCTTTAAAATAGTATTGTATGCATTAGTATCAATTACTAAGCCAATAGATTCAGCAATTTTAGCAATTTTTTCTGGCATAACAGAAGATAGTAAAATAGATACTTTAGCCATAATATTAGTAATTAATGCTACAAGTGCCATTGCTTCATCCGTTTTACCATCTTTCATTTTATTCCATGGCTCATAATCATTAATGGCTTTATTAGCAACTGTAAGGGCTTTCCAAATATCTTCAAGAAATCTATTTAGCTGCATTTTATAAATATACTCTTCAATATTTTCTAAAATATCATTTACTTCAGTTAATTCTTTTTCATGATATTTAAGAACATCTTTAGATGTTACTTTAAAATCAAAATATTTTCCACTCATACCAATAATTCTATTAAGTAAATTTCCAAGATCATTTCCTAAATCAGAATTAATTCTGTCCATTAAAGCTCTTTGTGAAAAATCACCATCTTGACCAAAAGGAACTTCTCTTAACATGAAATATCTAAATGCATCTAATCCATAAGCATCTGCTATTTCTTTTGGATCAACAACATTACCTTTTGATTTTGACATTTTTTCACCATCTCTTGTCCACCAACCATGAGCAGCAATATGCTTAGGTAAAGGTAAACCTAAAGACATTAAAAATGCAGGCCAATAAACAGCATGGAATCTTAAAATATCTTTTCCAACTAAATGAATGCTAGCTGGCCAGTGATGCATGTTTTTATCATCATTTCCATAACCTAAAGCAGTGATATAATTCATTAAAGCATCTAACCATACATACATTACATGTTTTGGTTCATTTAATTCAAGCGGCAATTTAACACCCCAATCAAACGATGTTCTTGAAATAGATAAATCTCTTAATCCACTTTTAACAAAATTAATAACTTCATTCTTCTTAGAGCGTGGTAAAATGCAATCTTCATTTTCTTCATACCATTTTATTAATCTGTCTTCATACGCAGATAATTTAAAGAAATAACTTTCTTCTTTTACAATAGTTGTTGGTTTTCCACAATCAGGGCAAAATTCATCATCAATTAATTGTTTGTCCGTAAAAAATGTTTCACAAGATACACAATAATAACCTTCATAATCCCCTTTATAAATATCACCTTTTTCATGCATACTTAAAAATGCTTTTTGAACACCTGCTTTATGATCTTCATCAGTTGTTCTAATGAATTTATCATATGTAATATCAAAACCATCCCATAAATTCTTAAATTTTGAAGAAACTTCAGTAGCATATTCCATAGGAGTTTTATCTCTTGCTTCAGCACTGTGCGCTATTTTTTGTCCATGTTCATCCGTACCAGTTAAAAAATATGTATTAGAACCCGTTAATCTTGAGTGTCTTGCTAACATATCTGCAATTATAGTTGTGTAAGCATGTCCAATGTGTGCCACGTCGTTTACATAATAAATAGGGGTAGTTATATATACATTTTTACAATCGTTATTCATTTTTTACCTTTAAAATTCAAATCCGCCACTTGAGCCTTTATTCATCGACTCATAAACAGCTTTTACATATTTTCTTCGTATTTCACATTCAAAAAATTTATCACAGGGGTGACAGGAGTTAAGATTCTTCTCCTGTTGACATGCTTTAAGTTCTTTTATCTTTACGGCAAGTTTTTCTTGCCAATTGTCTTTTTCTATGGGATTATGCATGTTCTTTGTATACTTTAAGAACTCTGTTTACTTCACTGTTTGAACCAAAAAAACAAGGACTCGTATCATGAATATGAGTCGTTTTAATTTCTAAGAGTCTTTTAAAACCATCACTTGCTTGTCCTCCCGCTTTTTCATAAGTAAAAGCAAAAGGGAAAACTTCAAATAACTGTCTTAATTTTCCTTTTGGTTTATCGCTCGTACCCGGATAAGAGAACAAACCTCCACCTTTTAATAAAATTTGATGTAAATCAGGAACCATTCCACCTGAATATCTTAATCTGTAACCATCATTAAAGATATCATCTATCATAGCTTTGTGATGTGCAGACCAACAGTTTTGAGTACTTCCAGGAGCATTCAAGTTTCCTTTTTCTTTTAAAACAATGTTTTGAATAAATTCAAATTTACCTTTTAATAAACGATACAATTTTACATCATCTTGTGCAACTACCATTTCAACTCTGGGCCCAAATACTACATATACAGATGCTACAATATTATTTCCAGTAAAATCATTTTCATATATTCCAAAAATTGATCCCACAGATAAATTTACATCTACCAAAGAAGAACCATCTAAAGGATCATAAGCGATTAAATACTTACCATCTTTGTTGAGTTCTATGATTTCTTCTTGTTCTTCTGAAACAATGGCTTTTATAGAAGGTACTTTTGCAAAAAGTTTTTCCAAAATAACATCACAAGCAATATCAAGTTTTAATTGAGTATCTCCTGTTGCATTTTGATTTTCACTTTTTCCAGTATCACCTGTTTCAATTAACTCTTTAATTTCAACAGCACTTTGTTTTATTGCATTTAATATATCATTCATTTTTTTACTCTTTTTGCATTAATATTTATCCAGTCAATAATTTGTTCTGGATTGTTTAAGTCTAGACTGACCAATTGAGAAGGTATAGAGGAATCTTTAATTGTATCATCATGTGCAATTGCATTAGAAAACTGAAAATATTTATCATCAAGTTTATTTCTAAAAATTGCAATACGTGGTAGGTCTAGGGTTTTTAAACCTTCAACCAGTAAATAATCAAAATCTCCAAACATCTCACACATTTCATCTATACTCGAAGTATTTTTCTTCAAAACTGTCGTTCGATTAGGAGAGACAACAGCAACATTTGCGCCTGTTTGAGAAAACTTATCTGAATCCTTGCCTTTGTAATCAAAAATAGCTTTATCTTTAGGATCATGTTTTATAATACAGACTTTAAATCCTTCGTCTTGTAAAATATTGGATATTTTAACAATTAGACTGGTTTTGCCACTATTTGAAGGGCCTGTAAAAGCCACAAGAAGTTTATTTTTTGTATTATTCATACGCGATTTTATCAAAATTAATGTTAATTTCAAATAAAAATTAGCATATATTTGCGGATAGTTCTTTAAGGGAAATGATTAAAGTTAACTTCAATCTTTATAAAGTACTTTTACTGTAAACTGCAAAACTTTAACATCAAAATCAAATTATTACGGACCCTATATGAAAAAAATACTTTTGCCTATTTTCTTAATATTTCTATTAAATGCCTGTACATCATACAGAGCATTAAAACATTTTAATAAAGATATTGCCTACACTCAAGCCGTTATGTACAGTAAAAAAACGGATATTGTTTATAATGATGAAGTTAAAACAATTTTTTACGCTACTTTTTTGAACAAAGCAGATGAAAAATACGATGACAATTATTATAACTTTGTTATTGGTATTTACTCACAAGAAGATAAATTAAGTGATTATGCTTTAACTTTAAACAATATTTCTTATGACAAAATAAAAGAAGTAAACAAAGATTCAAAATTATATGAAAACATATCTTTAAAAAATGCTTGGGCAAAATATTATTATGTTTCTTTTAAAAAAAATAATAGTACTACATCAATCCTTTTAGAATTACGAGATGAAAATTACAAAAAAGCTTCAATTTCATTTCTTAATTGAAGCTCTTGCATGCGTACTCACATTTCTTAACATTGAAGCTACTGTGATTCTTTTTTTACTTTTACTTGAATACACAATATAATTACTTAAAACTTTTTTAGCATATTCTCTTGTTTCTAAGTAAGGTACTTTTTCCATACTTAAATAAGGCTCATACTGGCCATTCTTTATAAACAAACCTTTTCTAAACATAGATCTGGTAAATCCACCCCCGCCATTATAAGCATAAGCAATTAACAAGGGATTCTTAAATACTCTTTCCAAATAGTTAAGGTGCTTATGGGCATAGAGAATGGATTTTTTTGCATTAAACATAGTGAAAATATCATAGTCTTCTTTTTTTTGTTTTGCTATAGCTTTTGACAAAAAAGGCATGATTTGCATCACGCCCATTGCATAGGCTGTTGAGATAGAAGAGGGTATAAACCTACTTTCTTGACGTGCAATTGCATTAATTAAATTTTGTCTTTTTAGAGGAAAATCTTTAATGATATTTTTATAAGGATTAATAAAATAATTCTGTGAATAATTCTCATGTCTGTTTTTTACATAAGCAAAATGAGCCAAATGTTTACTAGAAGAAAAAACTTTTTGATATTTAAAAAGTTTAGTATTATTCATTTTTTTGGTATCTCGTAATACCTTTATCCAAGCGAATTGATCTTCTTCATTAAATGCAGAAAGAGTATTTTCTTCTCTCTTTATAGAATAAACAATATTATTGAGCTTTTTTTGATAATAATCATGAGCAAAAAGCGTATAAAGATTAAAGGTATCAATCTTAAGTAAGTTTTTGATATATATCCTCTTATTACTTGCCATATATTTCCAAAACAATATTTTACTAAGCATCTTAGAAGACTTCGTTTTTTTGCCTGCTTGGGTTAAAAAAATCATTGCTTTTTTTCTTTTATCAAAAGATAGGGCATTGATAGCCAGAAAGAAATTATCTTGTGAAGAAAGTTTGGCACTATCGATATGTAAAAGTGATTTTTGTGCTTTCTTCATTAAATTATTAGTAATAATTAATTTAAGGAAAGAAGAAAACCCTTTTTGATATTTAATTTTATCAAGGAATGTTTTAGAATAGGATAAATTAAGTTTATTAATTCTAAAAGTAGAAGAAACTTTTGAAAATAGCCAAACAAAATCTTTTGCACTTAGTTTGGAAGTAATCTTTTTAAAGTTTTTAGTGTTTAAAAGTTCAAGTTTTGAGGCATACTTTGGATACTTCTTTTTACTTTTTAAAATCACTGTTTTTCTTTGTTCAAACGTCAGTCTTGAAGCTTTATTAATGCTAAGCGCTTCTTTTATGCAAAAAGGTGAGCTCTTAACTAGGCTTGTCAAGGTTTTTTTCAAACAAGAAGTTTTTTGATTAATTTCAGGATTGTGATTGTGAGAAGAATAAGCGAAAAGAATTTTTTTATTTTTTACATGTACTAATTTAAAAGCTTCACTGGCATTGGAAGAAGAGATATTTGTTTGTTTTAAGTATTGCCAAATGTAAAAATCTCTGGCGTAAGTCTTTGGTTTACTTTTAAGCCATGATAGTGTAATGTCTTTTGAATATAAAGAAAGATTCAAAAAAACAAAAACTAAAAACAGCTTAAAAACCATTTTACATTCCTATGAAGATTCTAGAAAGAAAGGTTTCAAGAAATATCAATGCAAAGATAACAATTATAGGTGCTAAATCCATGCCTCCAAAAACAGTAGGAACAAACCTTTTTATAAATGCATAAGCAGGTTCTGTAAGCCTACTTAACATTTGAACTATTGGGTTATAAGGATCGGGCTTAACCCAAGACAATAAAGATGAGATAATAATTATCCACTTATAAAGTGTAATAATCCCAATAATAACAATAAAAGTTGATTGTAGTAAAGCATCTATCATTTTATAATTTCTCCTAAATAATTTTTGATTAGTGGGTAGATTTTAGATATTTCAGGACCTGTACTTTCACCTGTAAGAAGAAATAGCAAAGGAGTTCTTAAAATATTTTCATTTAATGACGTTTTAGTAATAATATATTCTATAAAGGCAGTATAATCATCAAAATAGGGTGCTTTTATCAAGCATTCTTTTAAGAGTTTAAACTCATCTTCAAAACCTTCGCATGTACTTTTAGAGGAAAAAATAGTTTTTAACTTGTTTTTCAATTCTTTTACAGTGCTTATTTCATCTAAATAAAGTTTTGAAAGTTTTCCTATATTTTCATCTGCAAAACCTATGATTTTTGATAATCTTAAATCATCAAGGTTTGCTAAGTGTGCTTTGTTAATAAGACGTAATTTATTTATATCAAATACTGCAGTTTTTTTCGATATTTTTTTAATATCAAGCCATTCAATAGCTTCTTCAAGTGAAAAAATCTCTTTTGGCGTTTCACAAGAAAGAAGTACTAAATAATTTGCAATTGCAGAGGGTAAAAACCCTTCTGCTACTAAATATGAAATAGAAAGTTCTGCATCATCAAAAGAGATACTTTCATTTGTACTTGCATTTAAAATAGTAGGTAAATGAATATAAGAAATTTCTTTCTCATAGGATAGGGCATGCCTCATACTAATTTGATTAACCGTATCTAAGAAATGATTTTCTTCTCTAATAACAGTAGAAATATCATACAACATATCATCAACAGCACAAGCATAGGTATCTGTAGCTGTTTTATCATGTTTTAAAATAATAGAAGAATTAATATCACAAGCTTTGTAAGTAAAATCTCCTTTTATTTCATCTTTAAAAGAGATATCTTTTTTAGGTGCTTTAATTCGTACTGTAAAAGCAGCATTGCAGTTAAAAACTGTTTCTTCTGATAATGTGGCGCAAAAACCATCATATAAATAAGGTTTGCAAGCACTTTTTGCTTCGTCTTTTAATTCTTGTAATTTATCATCTGAACAAAAACAAGAAAAAGCTTCTTTCTTGGTTAATAATTGCATGGCCATACGCTGATGGTATTTTAAATTTTCACTTTGATAAACTATTTGTGAATATTCAATAGAAAAAAGACTTAATAATTGAAGAATCTCTTTGTCTTTACCTTCAATATTGATTTCTTTATTTGTATCATCAATTCTAATTAATAAATCTTCGTTTTTTTGTTTTGAAACAATATAGTTAAATATAGCTACTCTCAAGTTACCTATATTCATGTCACCTTTTGGACTAGTGGCAAATCTTAACAATATAATCCTTTAATTTTTACTTTTAAAATAATATCTAAATACAACTAAAATATTAATCGTATTTAGAACTTTCCTAGGAAGAAAAAAACAAAATCCTTAAGAGTTTTGTTTTTCTTTTTGAGTAACAATAGAGAAGAAAAGTTTTTTAATCTCTTTGTGTTTTTTAATATAAGTATTCAAGTTATCTAAACTTAAGTTTTCAATAAGTTCCAGCTCTTTTTTTGAATAATCTTGATCTAAACCTTTGTAATATAGATGAAAAGAACGAGAAAGCCTTTGTGAAAGTGTTTCTACTCTTAAAGGTTCACTACCACTTAAAAAGTTCTTAGCAGCTTCTAGTTCTTCTTTAGTAACACCTTTTTTTACAAACTCATCTACAATAGAAACAACCAAATTTTTTGCTTCTTTTGCATTGTTTGTTTTTGTTTGCAAATATCCAGAAAAATAAGCATGGGATTGATTAATAGCTATATGTCCATATGCACTGTAGGCAAGGCCCCGTTTAACTCTAATTTCTTCCATAAGTCTGGAGCCAAAACCAGAACCGCCCAAAATAAAGGAAGCTACTTTTGCCATATAATTATTTTCATCATCAAACTTAGCATTAAAAGCAGATCCAAAATAAATATAGGCTTGTTTTGTTTCTTTATACAGTGTTTGTTTTTTAACTTTTGAAACAACCTCTATATGTTCTAATTTGCTATTTGTTTTTTTACTTAATTCTTTTAAAATAGATAGCATATCTTTTTTTATGTCTTCCAATGGAATATCTCCACCGACAACAATTATTAAATTTTCTAGAGAAAAAGCATCTTTAATAAACTTTTTAACATCTTCTATTTTAATAGACTTAATACTTTCACTCGTACCTGCACTTGGATTTTCTAATACTGTATTTTTAAACATTAGTTTATTTAGTTCAACACTTGCAGTATAATCAAAATCATTTTCTTTTGATTTTAAAGCTCCGATTTGTAAAGTTTTTACTTTATTTAAAACCTTATCTGAATAATTAGGGTCTTTAAGTAAAGAACTTAAAAAATCAAGTGCTTCTTTATATTCAGATTTTAAAGAGCCAAGTTCAATAACAAGTGTTTCAAAACCAGGGCTTACGTGTAAAGAAATAGCTTTATTTTCTAAATCTTCAAAAAATTTAACACTTCCTTTGCTTTTTGTACCCTCATTTAGTATTTTTGAAGAGATACTAGCAAGGCCAGCAATAGTATTTTTAATTGCACCTGAGTTTTTAAAAACCAATTGCAGATTAAAAGTTGGCAAAACATCTTTTTCATAGATAATTGGTATTTGTATATTTTTGTATTCTATATGTTCAATCGTTGAACTCATTAATATTCCTTTGATAAATAAACACGCAAACAGATATTTCTTCATTTCTTAATAAAATCGTTCCAGTGTTTTATAGGCCGTATTTCTTTTTGCAGGTTTTTCACCAATATCATTGATTAGTTCAATCATATCATCTTGATTCATGCAATTACTAGCACCTGCAGCTGCAACCACGTTTTCTTCCATCATAGTACTACCCAAATCGTTTGCACCAAACTTTAATGCCATTTGTCCTATGTATGAGCCTTGAGTTACCCAAGAGCTTTGTAAATTATCAAAATTGTCTAAATAAAGTCGTGCAACAGCTAATAGTCTTAAGTACCTGTTTGAACTTTGAGGTTTAATATCTGGTAACTCTTCTGCTAATTTAGTATTTTGATTTTGGTAAGACCACATAATAAAAGCTCTAAAACCACCTGTCTCATCTTGCAACTCTCTTAACATTTCCCAGTGTTCAATGATTTCTTCATCGGTTTCAACGGTACCATACATCATTGTAGCTGTTGTTTTCATACCAATTGAGTGAGCTAATCTGTGCACCTCAATCCATTTTTTAGAATCCATTTTCTTAGGAGCAATAATATCTCTTACTCGATCACTTAAAATTTCAGCCCCAGCCCCTGGAATTGAACTTAAACCTTTTTTTTGTAAACGTTTTAAAACTTCTAAAATAGTGATTTTTGAAACCTTTGCAATATAAACGATTTCTATTGCTGAAAAAGAATGCAAAGTGATTTGAGGAAACTTAGTATGAATATGAGAAACAAGTTCTTCATAATACTCAATTTTTAATTTAGGATGAACACCACCTTGCATTAAGATTTGAGTACCACCAATTTCTAATAGTTCTTCAATTTTCTCATCAATTTCTGAGAATTTTAAGACATAAGAATCTTCATCTTTCCCATGTCTATAAAAAGCACAAAACTTACAATCAACCCAACATACATTGGTGTAGTTGATATTTCTATCAACTACAAAAGTCGTAACACCTAAAGGATGTTTTTCTAATTTTTTAGCACTTGCCATTTCACCTAGTTCAAGAAGAGGTGTATCTTGTATTAGTGTTAATGCCTGCGTATTTGTTAATCTTTTTTTTATATTAATACTCATATTAAGCCTTAAAAATTTGTTCCCAATGAAAATTCAAAGCTTGATGTATTATCCCCAGCTTCTGCATCTATTGCTTTAGAGAAAATAAACTGTAATGGTCCAACAGGTGAAATCCACTCAACTAAAGCACCCGTACCCGAACGTTTAATTTCAGAGAAACTGTCTTTTCCTATCATTCCATAGTCATAAAAAAGTCCCCATCTCATTTTAGCACTTTCAATTAAAGGAAAACTAAGTTCAACGGCATTGGTGAATGTTCTTTTATACGGATCATCACTGTCGCTGTCTTCAGGGCCAAAAGCATAAGATTCAAATCCTCTTAAAGAGCTAGGCCCTCCAAGATAAAAGGATTGTCCTTCTGTAATAAATCCCTTATTAAATAAAACTCCAACTTTTGTTTTGTATCTAAAAATAGCATCATAATCAATAATATCTCTAAAGCCATAAAAGTATTTTAAATAAGTAACAGCTTTATGAAATTTAGCATCTCCACCGATTCCAGCAACTTCATAGGAAGCTCCAGATTTGAACCCTTCTCTTGGAACATAATAATCATCTGTATTATCATAGGAAACATAAGGAGTAAAAGAAGAGATATTGTAATCTTGGTCTTTCTTTTTGTCAGCTTCTGTTCCTGTATAAGCAGTTTTATAATCATATTTTTCATATACCATTTCAAATTTATATCTTAAACCTGCATACATATGTCTAAAAAAGCTTTTCCCAAAACCTAAAGAAATACCTCTTGTTTCTGTTTCTAAATCATAATTAGTATAGTCATATTCTCTTTCATTATTATAAACTTTAACTTCTCCATTGTATTTACTGTCATTAATGGCTGGATTTTTTAAAGAAACAGTATAATTATTTTTCTTCTTGGATAAATCAACTGAAAAACCTAAACTAAGGCCAGAACCAAAGATATTCTTATCTGAAATTGAAGCATTAATTAACATTCCATCATAAGAACCATATCCACCACCTAAGGTTAAACTTCCAGTAGATGCTTCTTGCACTTCTACTAGTAAATTCATTTTGGTATCAGAAATTCTTTGTTCTTTTATTTCTACATTTTCAAAAAAAGAAGAACGTCCCAATTTGTTCTTAGAATCTTTTAGATCTGTTAAATTATATAAATCTCCTGGCGCTAAATAAACATTTCTTCTTACAACTCTATCAAGTGTTCTTGTATTACCTGATATAATTACATCATTGATATAAACTTTTTTTCCAGGAATAACATTAAAAACAATACTTACATTTTTGTTTTTAATGTCTTTTTTTAAGTCATACTTTACTTGTGTAAATGCATAACCTAAGTTTGCAATTTTTGTTTTAATAGCATCTACATCTTTTCTTAATTTATTAATATCAAAAATATCATCTTTTTCTAATCTTAATACATCATAAAGTTCTTGTTCTTTTATAATCGAAGAATTTACATAAATTTTAATATCATTTGTTGTGTACTGAATTCCTTCACTTATATTAAAATCAAGTTGTGCTGCATTTGAAGCAAAATCAATAGTCATAAAAGGATCTTTTACTTTAGCATCTAAAAAACCATGTTGATAATATAAATCATTGATTCTTCTGCTCTCATAAGACATTTGATCCAGCTTTAACTCCCCAGAGTTTTGACCAAACCACCAAGACATAAATTCTTCTTCTTTATTGGCAGTAACATCATCAAAATCACTTTGTTCAAGATACTTAGCGCCTATATAAGAAGCTTTTTTAATAAGTATTTCATCCCCTTTATTAACATTAAATGTTAAAGCCAAAGAGTCCTCATTTAAAACTTCTTTATCTATTTCAACAACAGAGTTTATATATCCTTCTTTTTGAAGTTCATTAAGCAAAGATTCTTTTGCTTTTTCAACTCTTTCTTTTGTATACATAGAACCTTTTCTTATACCCATGTTTGCATATAATAATTCCAATTCACCTTCTGCTGTTTTATATCCTTTAATAACGATATTTGCAATGGAAGGTTTTTCAGTAAAAATAAATTCAATTTGTCCATTGTTGTTAAATACCTGTATATCTTCAAAATAATTAAAAGCATAAAACTTTTTTAAAGAATCATTGATATCTTTATCGCTAAAGTTTTTGCCAGGCTTTAGAAGAATGGTCTCATTAGCAATTTTTGGTGATATTCTTGATAAATTTTTATATGAAATTGACTTAACTGTTTGAGCACTTAAAAGTGTTGCTGTAGCTATTGATAATAATAGAAAACTTTTTTTCACTTTAATCCTTAATTTTGTTATAAAATAAAGCAATTAATATAGCAAAATAAAGTTTATAGATAGATTTAATAAGATATAATAATTCTCATTTTTATAAATAAATAATTGATAAAGAAAAGGATTTATGTGAATATTGGAATAATTGGACTGGGCCTAATGGGAGGATCCATTGCAAAAGCACTTAAAAAATATAATATTGCTAAAAAAGTTTATGGTTATGCCCACAATGAGAAAACAAAAAAAGAAATAATAGCACTAAACTTAGTAGATGATTTATTAAATATAGAAGAATTAAAAGAAAAATCAGATGTTATTATTTTAGCAATTCCTGTTGATTCAATTATAAAAATGATGCCCTTATTAGAAGGAATTTCAAAAAATACAACTATTATAGATATGGGTTCAACAAAAGAAATTATCACAAAGAATATTCCTGCCTCAATTAGAGAGAACTTTGTAGCAGCACACCCTATGACAGGAAATGAGAAAAATGGTCCAAGTGCAGCTATGCACGATTTATATGAAGGTAAAACAATTGTTTTTTGTGATTTAGAAAAAAACTCAAATACACACGTAAATAAAGCCTTTAAAATTTTTCAAGCCATTGGTATGAGAATTATTCTAATGGATGCAAAAGAACATGATGTACATGCTTGTTTTATGTCGCATTTACCCCATCTTATATCTTTTTCTCTAGCAAATACCGTTATGTCAAAAGAAGATCCAAAATCAATAATTGCTTTAGCAGCTGGTGGATTTAAAGATATGAGTCGTATTGCTAAATCATCACCTGATATGTGGACAGATATTTTCAGACAAAATAAAGAGAATTTACTAGAATCAATTGATATGTTCGAGCTTCATATGGAAAAAGTCAAACAAATGATTAAAAATGATGAGTATGATGATGTAAAAGATTGGATGATAAAAGCCAATACCTTACATGAAATACTTTAGTTAGTTAACGTAGCACTTCTTAGTGCTTCAAACACTTTAATGGCTTGAAAGTGCTCTTTGACGTCATGCGTTCGTACAATACTTGCACCATTACGTATGGCTTCTAAGTGAATACTTAAAGTACCTGGAAGCCTGTCTTTAATTTCTGTAGGCACAATATCATTTATCATTGATTTTCTACTTGCTGCAATTAATATTTCATAGGGGAAAATTGAAAATTGTTTTAAGTTATTAATTAATGCAATATTATGCTCTAAGGTTTTTCCAAAACCAATGCCTACATCTAATATCAAATCTTTAATCCCAAATTTTTTTGCTTTTTGAATTCTTTCTTTAAAAAAAGTTTCAATATCATTTGTAACGTTCTTATATTCAGGTTTAATTTGCATAGTAGAAGGAGAGTTTTGCATGTGCATTAATACAACTGTTGCTTTATAAGAAGCAGCTAAAGTACAAACATCATCGTTTTTTAAAGCTGTTATATCATTAATAATAGTAAATCCAGCATCTAGGGCATATTTTAATACCAAAGGAGTATAAGAATCAAGAGAAAAATCCACTAAATCATATAACTTTTGTGTTTTAATCAAAGAAATAAGCTCTTTTAATCTAAGAAACTCTTCTTCTTTTGAGACTATTTTTGCACCAGGCCTTGAAGAAACAGCACCAATATCAATAATATTGGCACCTTCATTAATCATATTGTGAATTTTCTCAACGGCTCTTATTCCATTAAATCTAGAATCAGTAAAAAAAGAGTCTTCATTGGCATTAATAATGCCCATTATTCTTGTTTTTTTATACATTAGCTAAGTTTTCTTTGAACCAGAGTTAACAATAAAGTGGTAATTATAGAAATAGGCCGAGAATTTAGTTCCAATAATTTAAGTGCTTTTGAAAATATTTCCAGCTCTTTTGAAGAAAGAAGTATTTTTTGTTTTTGTAATTGAAATAAAACATCTTCTACAAGAATTTTTGCATCATTTTTTGTTATTTTTTGCTCTTTTTTTAAAAAAGAATAAACCGTTTTTAAATCTAAACTTAAAACATTTAGTTCGCATTCTTCTCTTTTTACACTTTTTTTAAGAAATTTATGAGGCATTCTTGAAAGAATGGTTGGTAATAAAGAAGATTTTGATGTTGTAAGTATAATAAATACTATATTTCTAGGCGGTTCTTCTAAAATTTTGAGTAGGGCATTTTGTGCTTCTTTTCTAAAAATATTTCCACATAAAATAATTGTTTTTTTTTCATTACTTGCAATATACGCTTCTTTAATAACCAAATTAGCTTGTTGCAATAAAAATTCATCTTTTTCTGTATTTCTAATAATACGCGTATTGTGTTTAGATAAAGAAGAAGATATCCTTTCTAACATTTGTTCGATATCATTAACAATATATATATAAGAAGAATCAACAATCATTTTAGTCCTTAATTTTCTACATTTACTTGGGCAAATAAGGTAGCAGAAATAGTTTTGTTATACAAGCGAAACATTTGTAAAAGTTTCATATCCAAGGCTTCATCTGAGCTTCTTAAATTAAAAGCATCTTGCTGTTCATCATCAAATAACCATAAAAATGAGTTCTTTGAAATTTTTGGAATAATGGCTTTTGAATCTTGCCCACGTCCTATATACCAAAAACAATAACCATTAGGAAAAGAAATATTTAACATATCTTTAATATAAGAAATATCATCCTCGTTTTTTACTTGCTCCAATTTTGAGTAAAAAGATTTAAAATCATAAAAGGGTAAATAAGGTCTGTGTAATGTTTTATGATTTATATTGCCTAAACAATAGTTTAAAAACCATTCTCTATCACTGTCAGTAATAACAATAACAGAATACCCCTTATCCAATATATTTACAATTGATTTAGATACCAAAGGAGTCCAATCAAATTTTCGCTCCTCCAGCCAAGGTGCTAAAAGTTTGTCTTCTCTTATGGTATCAACTGTCCAATTTATAAATTCTTGCACTCTTATTTGTCCAAGTTGTAAACGTCATGTAATGCACGAACAGCTAGCTCTGCATATTTTTCACTAACAATCATGGAAACTTTAATTTCTGAGGTAGAAATAATTCTGATATTAATATTTTCTTTAGCCATTGCAGAGAAAGCTTTTGCAGCAACACCAGTATGTGATTTCATGCCAACACCTACAACAGATACTTTACAGACATCTTCATTGTAGTCAATATTCTCAACATCGTCTTCAAATATCTTCATTACACCTTCACATGTTTCTAAGTCATTTGTAGGAATAGTAAAATCAAGATCAGTTCTTCCATCAACTGCTACGGTTTGAACAATCATATCAACGTTAATATCAGCACTTGCAAGTGCTGTAAAAATAGTAGCAGCAATACCAGGAATATCTCTTACTTTATACATTCCAACTCTTATTTGATTTTTATCTAGTGCTATTCCACTTACTAAGGGTTTTTCCATAATATTTTCTTCCTTTGTTATTAATGTTCCTTCAACTTCTGGAGTAAAAGAACTTCTTGATACTAAATTTACATTTAATTTTTTTGCCATTTCTACTGATCTGTTTTGTAATACTTTAGCGCCCAAAGACGCAAGTTCTAACATTTCATCATAAGAAATCATATCTAGCTTTTTTGCTTTTGGCTCAATTCTAGGATCAGTTGTATAAATACCATCTACATCTGTATATATCTCACAAACGTCTGCTTTAATAGCTCCTGCAATTGCAACAGCTGTTAAATCACTCCCACCTCGTCCTAATGTAGAGATACGACCGTCTTTAGTTACCCCTTGAAAACCAGCAACAATAACAACTTTCCCATCTTTAATCGCTTTGCTCATATTTTGTGTATCTATATGTTCTATTCGCGCTTTTGTATGTGAATTATCAGTAACAATTCCAGCTTCTCTACCACTCATTGATGTAGCTAGATATCCTTGCTCATTTAGAGCAATTGACAACAATGCTGACGTCACTCTCTCACCTGAGCTTAAAAGCATATCTAATTCATGAGAAGCAGGTTTTTTTGCAAATGTATTGGCATATTCAATTAATTTATTCGTTTCCCCGCTCATTGCTGAAACTACAGCAATAACATCATGACCTTCATTTTTTATTTTTTTAATAATTTCTGTAACATTTTGTATTCGGTCCAGTGTTCCAACACTTGTTCCACCAAATTTTAGTACTTTTAACATAAAATCTTCCCTTTTTTAAATATAACCTTTTTCTTTAAAGTATTTTAAAACTTCCGTATATACAGTACGTTTAAATACACTTATATGTTCATCTATGCTTGAGCTTTCTACAAATCTAAACTCATTAAATTCTGGCACTTCTGTATTAATATTAATTTTAGCATTCTTATTTAATTTAACCAAATAATATTTTTGTATTTGTCCATCATAAGGTTTCATTTTTAATGCAATAGCATTTGGAAAATCATAAGAAATCCAAGAAGGATGTTCTGCAATAATTTCTATATCAGAAGTTCCTATTTCTTCTTCAAGCTCTCTATACAAAGCCTGTGTAGGTGTTTCACCTTCATCAATTCCACCTTGTGGAAATTGCCAAGCATCTTTTATATCACGTCTTGATGCAATAAAGATTTCACATTTATTTGGATAGTTTTCACTCAATATTACAGCAGCTACATTTTTTCTATAGTTTTTTGTTTTAATTAATTGATTACTTTTATCTATCATAAATCTACTTTTCCTTATAATTAGCGCGAAATTATATTAAAATTAGGATTAAGAATTGCTTTTATACATACACATCCCCTTTTGTGACAGTAAATGTTACTATTGTGCATTTAACTCTTATGTCGATAAATTTAAGCTAAAAGTAGCTTATATGAAGGCTTTAGAAAAACAATTAGCCCATGACATAGATTTGTACATAAAAAATACGGATAAAAAAATTGAAACCGTATTCATAGGAGGAGGAACACCTTCTTGCGTTGAGGCATCTTTATATGAGAACGTATTTAAAATCATTAGACCTTATTTAATAAAAGACATAGAAATTACGACAGAAGCAAATCCCAACTCTGCAACAAAACTCTGGCAAGAAGGGATGAAAGCACATGGAGTAAATAGAATCTCTTTTGGGGTTCAAAGTTTTAAGGATCACAAGCTAAAAGCTTTAGGACGTGCGCATAAGTCTATATCTGCTATAAGTGCTATACAAAATGCGTCTTGTATAGGATTTAAAGGTATTAACTGCGATATAATATATGGAGTTAAAGGGGATACTTTTGAATCAATTAAAGAGGATTTAGATGTAGTAAGAACCTTGCCAATTACTCATTTAAGTGCTTACAGTTTAATCATTGAAGAAGGCACAAAATTTTATAAAAAATCCTATATGAAAATAGATGATGAAGAGCTTTCGTATCAAATATTTGATGAAATAAAAAGTATGGGTTTAGAACAATATGAAATATCAAATTTTTCAATTAATGACGAAAGTAAGTCTTCTCATAATTTTGGATATTGGCAACATAAAGAATATTTAGGAGTAGGAACAGGTGCAGTTGGTTATATTAATAAACAAAGACTTTACCCCCTTAAAGATATTGAGAAGTATATAGAAACTCCTTTATTTAAAGATGTAGAAGTTTTAAGTGATGAAGACATAAAAACAGAGAAAATTCTTTTGGGTTTAAGATCACAAGTAGGTATAAATAAAACCTTATTAAATAAAGAAGAATTAAAACGAGCAGAATTTTTAATAAGTGAAAATAAATTGAGTGAAAAAGATGACATCATATACAACAAGAACTATTTATTAAGTGATGAAGTGGTTCTATACATATTAGATTAAAAAAACCCTTATTTAATAAGCTCAAAATAAAAAAAGATATAATATGTTTTCAAAAGAAAACTTTTGAAAAAAGGCAATAATCTATGACAATAAAGAATACAGTAAAAGAATATTCAAAACATTTAATTAATATTACTCATATACCAGCAAAAGAAGTTGAAATCTTAATACTTCATCTTCTTCGTAAAAATATTATTTGGTTACATTTAAATTATAATGAAGAGTTTACAAAAGAAAACGCATTAAAAGAATTAGTAGAAAAAAGAAAAAATAATTTTCCTCTTGAATACCTTACTTGCAAAGCATCTTTTTATGGAGAACAGTTTCATGTGCAAGAAGGTGTTTTAATACCAAGACCTGAAACAGAAATATTAATTGAGAAAGTTCTTCCTCTTTTAGAAAAACTAGCTCATCCAAAAATAATAGAAATAGGTGTAGGCTCTGGAATAATTTCAGTTATGTTAGCACGCTTAATTCCAAATATTACTATTATTGCAGTAGATATTAATGACAAAGCTCTAGAACTTGCAAAAAAGAATGCTTTGTATCATGAAGTTTCTCATAAAATAACATTTTTACACTCAAATTTGTTTGAAAATATAAAAGAAGATAAATACGATATGGTGGTTTCAAATCCTCCTTATATCAAAAATAACTTTGATTTAGAAAAAAATGTAAAATATGAGCCTTCTAATGCTTTATTTGGAGGAGAAGAGGGAGATGAACTTCTTAAAAAGATAATATTAGAAACAAAGAATCGAAATATTGATTATTTAGCTTGTGAAATGGGTTATGATCAAGAAAAACCCTTAAGAAGCTTTATAAACAATTTTGAATATAAAAAATTAGAATTTTACAAAGATTACGAAAACTTTGATCGAGGTTTTACTCTTTCATTTAAAAAATAAACAAACAAGGATATACATGTTTAAAGAATTTAATTTAGATAATTTAGAAAACTCAAAAGATTCATTGGAAAAATATATAGAAGAATCAAAAAATAAGATTGCAGGACTTTTAGAAATAAAGAATAAAGACTATAACAATTTTGTAAAACCATATCAAGAAGTAGGGGAGAACTTAAATGAATTTATTACACCTATCTTTCATATTGACTCTGTTAAGAATTCAGAGTTAACACAAAAAGTTTACGAAGAATGTCTTCCTCTTATTTCAATTTATGAAACGGAGTTAAGTCAAGATGACAATATTTATAGAGCTATAAAAGATATACAGGATAAGCATAAAACCTCTTTAAATAATATACAAAATAAAGTTCTTGAAAATGAAATAAAAGATTTCAAATTAAGTGGTTCTCATTTAAATCAAGAAAAGAAAGACCTATTAAAAGATTTAAATTTAAAGCTTTCTACTCTTTCTCAAAAGTTTTCTCAAAACTTACTCGACGCAACAAATGCTTATGAATTAATTATTGAAGAAGAAGATGCTGTAAAAGAAATTCCTAAATCTGATTTAGAATTGGCACGTTTTGAAGAGGAAGGAAA
>CAJXWI010000002.1 GCA_913062735.1 uncultured Arcobacter sp. | reverse complement strand
TCAAATAAAGTAAAAGAAGCGTACAATCGATCAAGTTACAAAGAAGCAATGAGAGGGCTTATTTGTTGGTATGCTAATTGTTTGGAGAAAATTAAAAAACTAAACTACTCTGCTTTTTAATAATGATTCTGTTGCTAACTTTCTACCTTCTTTAGCAATATCCTCTATTGTTGATAATAAAAAATTTTCAACAAGAGGATCATCTGTACCCATTAGCTCCATTTGAAACGCACCAATTTTCTTTTTTATTTCTAAATTTATATTCCCATAATTGGTATAATCATACGCAAAACGTAAAAGTCCGCAGATTTCTATAGTTTTAACTCCTTTTGCATCTTTAGGTATAAAAAAAAGTGATGAATTAAGTACTTTTATATGTTGGCTGTAATCATCAAAATGAGGGTGAACAAAAATATAATCCCCACTTTGATTAGGAAATGTTTTTCGACTCTGATTAACTAACACATTCTTATTACTTTTCTCTTGGTTACAATCTTTACAAGATACACATAAGTTTTCTGGTTCTAATAAGAATTTTGGATGACTATCTTTTGGAATTATATGTTCCGCATCCCATATAACATTATGATCAACCACAATTCTTTGCAAACAGTATGGGCAGGTATAATCTTGTGTTACAATATAATGATCTTTTATATACTTTTTAACTACTTTAAGTTCATCATCATCTTGATTATTCCAATATGTTCCTACTTGCTGATCTTCACCTAAGTCATTATATTCTGAAACTTTCTTCTTCATATTTTCATCATTATATATAACTGGGTTATGTATCATTAAAGTTTTCCTCTAAAATCTCCTCAGCCATAATCATTAGTTTTTTCACAGGATCCTTATCGCTAAGCACCTCTTTTAATTTAAGTAAGTCTTTAATGGTTCTTATTTGTAAATCATCAATCTGCTCATTTGCCCCAAACATAGTTAAAATTGTAATAAATTCTCTCATTAAATATTCATTCTTAAACCCTGGTGTATCAAAAACATTTGCTAATTGGAAATCAACAGATTTTTTATTTATTTCGGATGCATTTTTTATTGTCGCATTCGCCATCGACAATATAAAACAATTATCATCTGCTAAGGATGATACAATTAGTGGAGAATGTGTAGCAATAATAAAATGACATCCAGAATAATCTTTAAAAGTTTTCATTAAAATGTTAATATACTTTTCTTGCCATTCAGGATGTAAACATACCTCTGGCTCATCAATACAAACTAATGACTTGTTTTTAATTTTACTTGCAATTCCAAGTATACTCATAACAACACTTTGTTCTCCAGAACTTGCTTCTCCAATATCTAAGACATCATAAGAACCACATTTCCGTATTAATATATTTGTTAATCTAAAGATTCTTGTTTCAAGTAAAAATAAAAACTCATTTAGAAAATCAATACCGTCTAAATTTATGTCTATTCCACTAGCACTTATCCCTATAGTAACTATTCTTCCCTTGGTATATAAGAAATATCTAGAGTATAACTCTAGGAAAAATTCAACTTTTCCTGTGTCAAATTCAGCTTCATCATCTCTACCGTTTATCTTAAAAAAGTTTAAGTTTATTCTGATTGCAGAGGACGTTCTTTTCCTCAAAAATATATTTATAAATGTTTCTACAGGATTAGAGGAATCAAATACTTCTCTCATTTTAATTCTATTTATCTCTAATCTATAATTTGCTTGTAAATTCTTTTCATAACCTAAATAGTTTAATACATTAAGTATTTTCTGAATATCTTGATTATCCCGTATGATTGAAGTAATTAAAGAAAGAAATATATTACTCATATAAGCTTTTCCTAAATCACTAGAATTTAAGTTTCTTAAACCTAAGTAGCTATATCTTTCATCTTCTACTTCTCTATAGTTATATATAGGAAATTTATCAAAAGGACTGGTTGATATTGCAATGATATTCTTAGGAACATCAGTAGCTTCAACCTTCCCAGTGTCAATAAACTCTTTTCTTTTACTTGAATAAAACCCATTATGATTAGTTGGTCCCATAAAATTTTCAATTAATGATTTAAGTAATCTGCTTTTTCCAGTTCCATTTTTACCTATTAAAACTGTGTAAATATTATCATGAGAATTAGTTTTTTCATTACTATTTACAAAACTATATGTTTTATCCGGACCAAAATATTTTTGTATCAAATTTTTCCTTCTATATTTTATTTAATTATAATTTGTAGTTTGTCACTAAACTTATTTATATCAGCAACTTTTTCTTTTTTTAGCGATATACGTAAGTCATTTGGATATATACTCAATAAAAAAATATTTACCAACTTCCTGTCCTACAATTAATAGTTTCATCAGGATGAACGATCCACCTTCCCCAACCTTTAAGACCTAATCCTAACTTATTATTTTTTATTTTACTAATCCCTAATACTGAATATGCTTCTCCTGTCAATCCTCCATGCAAATGTACTAGGTCCTTCGTTTCAATTTCAGAAGCTCTTTTTCTTTCCAATGTTATTCTCGTATTAGTTTCTTTATCCTCTCCATAAATACATATCCGAATTTTACAATCTGGGCACTTCCAGGTATTTTCAACATCTTCAACATTAAGTGTTCGCTCACATGTATGACATTCGTACAGTTCACTTTTAAGTCTATTTACATCACTCATTGAATTCATAATCTTTCCTTCCTTTAATTAATATGTGTTTAGAGGGAGTTTATTCAACTATAATAAAAATATAATTAATTATTCTCGCCTCTCAAAACTATTCGATTTTCTTACCAATACCATTTTCAAAACTATTTACAGAAGATAAAAGTTTACTTTGTGCTTGACCCCCATATATATTTCGAACTACTAGTTTTGATGATATCGCAGCTAATCCATCTAAAATACTCAAAGTCCTTTTAAGATATTTTTTGTCAAGTTGAATTTTATTACCTAACTTAAACTGGGTGTTTTTTATTTCTCTAATATATTTTCTGTCGACTCTTCCGTTGTTATGTACAATAACATTTCGTCTGGCCGTTATTTCTTTATATTCCTCCAATATATGAGGATGATTATTTATAAACTCTTTTCCAAAAGACAATTTCATTTTATCTTTTTCAAATAATTCAAGTGGATTACCATAGAATATAGAACGCAGTTTTTCTTCAATTATCTTTGAAAGAATATCGTCCTTATTATCAGAATCAATAATTAGATGGAGATATTTTTCCGCCTCTTTTTCTGTTTGTCCCTTATTTAAATTTTTTAATTTATCAGGATAATCCAAATAAACAATTTCAGCTAATTTACACAAGTAGTCTTCAAAAGTTGCAATTGAATCCAATAAAACTCTGTGTTTAATTGAATTTTGCATTACTTGTCCTAACACACCCAGAGATGTATCTTTTTTAGTTTTTCGAATGATATCATTACTTAAAAATGGTTGAAATTCTAAAGTTGGAAATTTACTATCTTTTATGTTGCTATGTATATAAGGGGCATAATATTCCATAAATGAATATTCTTCCCAAATATGTCGCAATTTTTTACGATAACCTTTCATCATTGTATGTATTCTGGCAATATTTTTACTCATTTAAATTATCCTTTATATTAATTGTTTTTTCATAATTATAATTTCATCTGTTTCATCAGATATTTTTTTATTTTGAATTGCCTTTTCATACAATTTTATCAAAGCAACTATATCTGAATGAGTTAAGAGTCCTTTGTTTTTTGCATTTTGAATTGTTTGTATTAATCTTACTGTTAGTAAACGAGATCTTATATTTGATACACGCTCTATTAAAAAAAACGACTCAGCGATTGTCGGATCTTTTATTAAATCGTCAAAAAAATATACCATTGCATCCATTACCCCAAAAACACTTTTTTCAAATCTTACTGATGATAAATAAACTTCCAATTGTTCTTTTTTTGTAAAAACTCTATCAAACCATATAGCCAATAATATTTCTACAATTTTTCGTCTGTACGTTTTATGAATATCATATATAAATAATGTTCGAACTATTTGTTGTGTAATAGTAGAACCTCCGACTTTAGATTTTCGTTTCAATACACTAAAAACACCTCGTCCAATGCCCTTAAAACTAATGCCAATATGGTTATTAAATTCTTTATCCTCAATAAAAACTAATATTTTTTTTAAATTAATTAAACTGACGTTTTGGCGATTTGTTTCGTAAGTTGCTAACTTAGCTCTATAGATAACATATTCAAAATTTTCAATTATTTTTAAGTTGAGTAGTATGGAAATATTTTTAACAAATAAATAAAGAGGTCGTTCATGTAAGTCTAATAGACTTGTTCTATAAATATACATATAAAATAAAAAGCATGTGAAAAATGAGTAGATTGCAAGGTAATCAGAATTGATAGTAATAGTAGGCATAAAATTAATATTTAGACTTTGTATTTTAAGTACCAAAACTGTTATTACGATACTTGACATAATTGATAAAATATAAAAAGGATACCCAACGTAAGTATTCCATCCAGGAAAAAGTTTAACTGATAGTGGCTGATCAGCCCCTTCTATACGCCATTTTGGCAATATTAATTGCATAGAACCATATGACAGCCCCAACATTCTTCTTAATATAATAACTTTTCTTGAGGCAAATATGATTGAGCGTTGTCTATCTGCAAAATATTTTAATAAAATAACAGTAAAAAAAATCACTAACAAAGTAAAAAAACTACTTATAAGTTCTATAGATAAGACACCTTTAAATAAATTTAATATTGTTTCGCTTTTACTTATTACAATAGAACCAATTGCAGTTGAAAAGAGTAAAGTTATATTTGATGCATTTAGAAAAATACGTTCTTCAGATTCAAGTAGTTTTGAGGAAGCTTTATACTCTTCCAAAGCAATGTTTTTATCTCTAAAATTGTATGTAGGGAAATGTTGTTTCCAATCATTTTGTATATTATCTTCTATGATTTTGTTTCCTTATTATTCTTATAATTCTTTATTTCTTGTTGGCAATGTTCAAATATACTTAGAATTTCTTGATTGTCACCATATGCAGATTTTTTGTACTTAGTTATATCCCAACATTGATCAGATAAACCTCTCCATCCAATATATTCAAATAAAGAATATGCTTCTACCAAGTTTTTTACGGACTTTGAATAATCTTCAAATAAAATATGATAAAACATTAATACTTGTTCTCCATTAGTTAAATCAGAAACAAATATTTTAAAATAAATTCCTTTGTTTTTAATTTCGCTATGAGAGATGAAATCTAAAATAAATTTAAAACTTTTAAAATAATCTTCTAGCAAAATCTTAGTGTTTCCACCTCTTGAAAGACCGTAATAAGCATCTTCTGAGGTACAATCGGGGTCGTCCTTTTGATAGTATTCTTTATATTTATAAATCTCATATCTTAAATATTCAAAACCTTTATATCTAAAGTCCCGATTAGTTTCACATTTTTCTTTAAATTCATCTTCCAAATAAATTCTAATAAGATGAACACTCTGATTTTCAAATTTATCAAGTAATCTAAAAAATGTCGCTTCAAAGTTTTGTTGAACTAAACTATTACTTTGTTCTATTAAGGCATTTGCAGATTTAGAAAATTCTTTTCTTGATTCCTTAAGTTCAGTTTGTTGAAGAACAATTGTTATAAGTAAGCCCATAAATGTTAAAAAAGTTAATATTGGATTTAACACTCCTCCGAAAAAATCACCCCATTCTCCAAAGTTACTTGTTCCAAGTGAAAATATGTTGATTATAAATACAAATATTATGGCATAAAGTGCGAACTGAAATAATCTAAATAAGTTTCTCGAAGTTTTGTCTTTTGTAAATCCCACCGTTTTGAGAAATTTCAGATAGACTTTACGATGATACTTTTTCCATAAACTTTCCAATTTAGTCCTAAGCTCTTTAAATATCATATAGGTAAATCTTTAAATAATAATTCCAATTCATGTTGAGTCATATTTTCAAAGATATCACCCTCTGGTGAATTATCATATCCAGCTACAAGTAACCATTTATTATTTTTAATTTTTTGATACAATTGACCACTCCCCCATTTTATCTGAGTACCATTAGTTTTAAAACATTTTGGACACATCCATGCCCAAGGTCCCTGAGTAGTTTTGCCATCAATTAAATATTCTTCAGAAATAGCTTTTTTACTACAAAAATCACATTGTAGGTCTGCATAATTATAATATTCTGATCTCTGTAGTGCTTCTTTCATATTAATCATATCGTCAAAACTTTTAGTACCTTTATTAATTTCTTCATTTCTCGATTCATTTTTTAAAGTACGTGATAAATTACTAGATGGTAAACCCATAGCAAAAGGGGAACCATACATAATATTTTCTTCATAATCTATGTTAGTAACCCTAAAAAATCCCCCAAATGTACTTCTTCCACCAGCTGGCCTAAAGTAAGAGAACGCAGTATCGGTTGTTATCCAATTTCTATTAATATTTAAGACTAATTTCCATCCATTAACATGCATATTATAAATATGAGGGTCTAATTTTAAATCACCGCAGAATTGGTACTCAATTTTATCTATAATTTTTCTTTCGATAAAGCTAATATTTTTAGTTCGAAAGGTTAGCTTGTCAAAATAAACCAAACTTCCGATATATCCTTCATGAATAAAGTTAATATTTGAAAACTTAATTGCATCCATAGTTAGATGAGAGAAAACATTCTCAAAAGTTGTCATAATACCATTTAAGTCCCACCCATGGCTATGCAAGTTTTGTCGTTCATTATATTCTGATAAATTTATTTTATGTCCAAGTTTCAGTGCTACCTCACTAAGCCTAGGTATATTCAAATATAATAAATGAGATAAATCAATGTCCCATTTTATTTTCTTTGCTAATTTAGCTTCAATCCAAAAAAAATAGTTTTCTTTTATTTGATGAAGCTTTTCAACTGAGTACTCTACTAAATTCTCTTTTTTATCAATAATGGTATGATGATTTGAACACAAGAGTATTAAATTTTCAGAACTGTTACGATGTTCAATTGAAATTCGTGCATTAAATCTTGCTGAACCATCATTTTCACCTATTATATGAGCAACTTCACCAAATAAAGAAATGTCATTATCATCATTTTCGTATATAACATTTTCTTTACAAATAGCACATTTACCAGCAAACTGACCCCAAATTACATTCTTAGTTTTTGTTGATACGGGCACAATAAATCCTTCTTAATTAATTATTGATTTATTTGAGCAATTTGGAATTCTATTCCAATATTTCTCATTTTATTTACTAACTCATTTAAAGAAAATTTTGCAATATTAGAACTAAAACTCTCAATGCAACTTATACTTCTTTCATTAGTCGCGGTATCTTTAACTGCTAACACAAAACATAGTTTTTTATTTTCGAATATTGAAAGAAATTCATCTTCAGAATCAACCTGATCCCTATATTCTTCTGAATTTTGCAATTTTTCATATAAGTTTTTTAAATAAGTTTTATCAGACTTCAAATCTTCTATAATTCTACTGGCAGATACAAAGACTTGATTTGTTAAATCACGCATTGATCCATCAAAACCTTTTTTCACATGACAGAAGTAAACTTTTTGAGAATCAAACTTCAAAATATCACAAGCTTCAATATTATCAGGCGTTATTGTATCTAATACCAATGTGTCGGTTTCACCTTTATATAGTAAATTATAAACGCTTTCTCTTCCACTATTCCAGTTTTTATCTAATCCATCGTAATAATTATTAGAAATAAAATCTTTGCAACTTTCATTTAACGTATTAATAAAAGAACTATTTATTTCATAATATTCTCCATTAATTAAAAAATAATTTTGACTTTCGTATTGAATTTCTAAAACTAAATGATTAAACACTTTATCACTTATTAATTCTTCACCTTCACTATCATACCCCCTAAGAGTTTTAGTTTTTAATTCTCTAAAAAAATGTTTCTTATTTGGATTACTGAGTGAATTCATAACGCTTACAAATATAGTTTTTTTATCTTCATATCGAATTCCATTACATAAAAAGTAATCAGAGGATGAAAACCTATCAAACTTCTTATTTATAAAATCTAGTTGTTCCTTAAGTATTTCGAAGTTATTTCTTCCTTCCCATAGTTGATTTAAAACAACTTCTTCAAGTTTATCAATTAAAGTGTTTTCTTTTCTTGAATCAATTTTTTTAATATCATTTATATTAAAATTTGCTTCTCTTTCTAATATCACATTTAATTTATCAACAACAGAAAGCATGTTTTCATAGGTGATTGATTGATTTATTTTAAAGCTATTTTTGGCAATACACTGTTTAACATCATTAGTATCTATAGACAAAGAACGAATAATATCTTTATCTATCTCAGCTGAAACTTCTCTATATATATTTCCAAAATTTGTATTTTCATAAAAATTGTAATTTTCTCTGAAATATTTTGCAACACCGACTAATCCACCAGTAATCCCAAACTCTTTGGCGTGTCGTAAAACTTTGTTCCCTTTAGTTTGAAGTATACGCATTAATATATCAATACCAAAATCTTCATTTGTAAAATTCTTGATAGCAACAGATCCATATCCACCACAAACTGCGTAAAGCTTATTTGAAGACTTATGGAAAAAAAATAAAACGAAACTTTCATTCATATTAGTAGAATCAGTATGTATGCTACTTTCAGTTTTCACATTTCTCGCCAAAAATTGTTTCCAATCTGGTTTTTTTTTACGATGTTTTCTATAATATAAAAATAAGGTAAAATCATTATAAGCTGTTGATATTAATTTTTGAGGTTTGAACTTGTAAACTAAATCATCAACATGTAATAATTTTCGTAATAATTTATTCTGTTTTTCTTGATACGTCTTTTCTTCTATTTGTAGAAATTTGTAGACTTCTTTTGTTGTTACACTAAAATCATGAATAAGATAAACTCCAACTTGCCATTTAACTGCCACCATATACTCCTTTAATTGAAAATATTTATATTTTAAATATCTTTTCTTGCTTAATGCCTTTTATATTAGGCCTTCACCTTTATTTTTATTCCAATCTTTAATTATAAATTTTTCAAATTCTTCATCATTAGCATGCTCTAAAACAATTATTTGGGGTTTGATACCTGAGTTTTTTTCAATTAATTCAATCTCTTCATTTAAGACTTTAAAGATTTTTCGTACTTGTTTTATATTATCATCAAAACTATTTCCTTCTTCGTTTGTAGATTGTCCAAACTTTGCAGTTCTAGGAAAATAAACTTGACTGGGCTGGTCAATCATTAAAAAAGATGGAATAGAAGATTTTTCATATTTGCAACTTAAATGTAAAAAAGCTAGAATGATAGATAAATGACAAGCAAGCCAATTCGCACCGCTCCCCATTTCATCTAATCTTATTTCTTTCTTATTATGCTTATGATTAAATTTAAACTTATCTAAATCAAATTCAAAATCAATTGGTTCTAATTCTTCTTCAAAATCTAATTTATTAGCAATTCTATCCATGTGACTTTTTAAGTAAGACTCGGAATCTTCTTTAAATGATTTTAATTCAGAATATTCGTTTATTTCTTCAATTACATTTCGCAATCTTACTTGCATATTTTTCAAATCTTCATTATCAACCATTTTTTTGTTATTTTCCAAATAGTTTTTTATGTTAGCTTCAAATAAACCTTTTTGATAAAGTAGAGTTTCTCTTTTTTTTATAGATTCATTATATTCTTGATTTTCTGATGTTAGTTTATCAATACCTGAAGTAAGACTTTTTATCTCTTTTTCTAATCTTTTTTTTCTTTCACTCAATCGATTAATAATTTCACTACTATCTTTATTGTAAGAACCAATTTTAATTAACTCTGAAACTAATTTAACCTTAGAATTCTTTATTATATTAATATCTTTGTTCAATTCTCGCACAGGTTCATCACAGATAGGACAACAAATATCGACATTATTATTACTATTAAACTTTTGTCTTTTTTCAATATTTATTAAATTTTTTGTATATCCCAGACTATCATCAGCATTGGAGACCAAATTTGTTAAGCCTTTTTCTATTTCGTCAAGTTCCAAATATTTAACTTCTCTGTTTTTTTCATATTTATTTAATTCTATATATTTTTTTCCATTATCAACTAAAGCATTTGGAGGAATAGGTAAATTTGAAGCAATTTTCATTAAATTTGAGAAACTTAAGTTTGATTCTAATGTCTCACCTATTAATGAATAATATAATTGAATGGAGTTACTAATATATTCTCTTTTATCATCTTGTTTTTCTTTCATGTTTAATATTACTTTTACTTCTGCCTTTATTTTTCTATCTAATATTAATTTTTCTTTTATTAATTTATAATACTTTCCATCTGCAAGTCCAACAAGTACCGGTAATCCTTCTATAACTCTTTTTCGTTTATAGATATCATCAAATCTATAAAATACTGCATGTTTACTAGCAATAAGATTTTGATGTTGAAAAATAAATGAAACAGCGTCTCTTATAGACAATTTCCCAAAATTATCATTTTCATTTTCTAATTTACTTAAAGATAAACCTAAATATTCTTCAAATTCTGTTTGGACATCATTCTTAATAGGTTTCAAAATAATATTATCAAAATAACTTAGTTCCATAGTTCTTAAAGGTTCATAATCAATTTCAACATTTAAATAAGCTTCCTGTGATGAACAAGTTGATAGTGAAGAATATCTACCAACAACAATATTTATTTCATTTATTCTAAAAACTACAACAAATAACTCGGCAAATTCTGTAATTACTCCTTTCGGAATACTTGAACGTGATGAGAACAAACAATAATCAACAATTTCTATTAATGCACTTTTCCCCGTTTTCGAGTCTCCCGTAACAATATTGAGTCCATCATTAAAAGAAATATTTCGTTTTTCACCATCTTCATTAAAAATAATGATTTGTTTTATACATGTATTCATAATTCAACTATCCTTAATTTTTTTATAAGAGTAAAATAACTTTCTTTAGCAAACAAAACTCCTAAAAAATATGAAGCTTTAAATATATTTTTTATTTCTTCTTCTATTTCATTTTTATAGTTTAATACACCATCAATATTTATATACTCACCAAAATCAACAGTGTTATTAGTGGATAATATAATTATCGAATGATTCGTTATTGTTTTATATTCTTTAATTTTTGCATTAATTTGAGAAAAAAATGATTCGTATTCTTTATTATTTAATAAAGGACTTAATTTAGAAGTTTTATTAAGATTTGATAGTTTCATTGATATTTCTTGATTATAGATTATTGGTAAAATTGTATATATTAGTTCTATTTTAATTCCACTATCATTAATACTTTTGACTCCGGAGAGAAAATGATGAAGAATTAAGGAAGTATAATTTGGATTAAAAATTAGTTTTTCTAACTCATTTGATTTCATTTTGTACCTTTAATTTACAACTAAGTGATTCCTCTTCTTCTATACAATGATATAATCTACCTTTTGGATAATAATGTTTAACACCTCTCACCCCTTCTATTTCTTTTTCAGAAGATACTTTTTTTTCTGTACAGTCAACAAATCTTCTTGATTTTTCATTTATGTTATAATCAGTTTCAGTCCTTAATTTATCTATATGTGAAATAATATTTGATTCAAATTGTTCTTTTATCTCTTCATCAAAATCATCTAATCTCTCAGATAAACTATTTCTTTTGGTTAACATAATTATTCGACTATCAGCCGCCTTTATATAATTTTTAAATGCCATTCCTATTAAATCATCATATTCTATACTTTCCAGTTCTTGTACAAATCTAAAATTTCTTTTATTAGTTTCGTCAATTTTTTTATTTGATTTTGGAAATATTAATTCATCAATTTGATATTGTTTTAAATAAGATTGAAAGTTTTCATGAAAAGATGATATATTAATTTCCCATTTATATTCTTTGGCAGTTATAAGTTCATATGAAAGATATCCTAACATTGAGTTAATAAATGATTTTCTGTCCTCTTCTTTTAAAGCATTAGTAATTGAAGGATGTAGACATAATATATCAACATAAAAATCTTGCGCATTTTTTTGATTTGAATGAATAATAAATTTCTCCAAAATATTTTCAAGGTTTACTTTGTCAAAGTTATTTATAAAGTTTATATATTTTGAAATTGTATTTGTTGAGTTAACAGAAAGAATATTTTTAACTTTTTCTTGAGAAGATTTATCATTCCAGCCTTCAAAAATAGAATCTTCTTTTATGTCTGCTGTTGTGTGTAAAATAAATTTGCTATAAAATTTATAAGAGTCATAATTAATTAAGCAATTATATATCGTTTTCCAAAAATCTATATGAGTATTGATGAGTTTTTTATTTTTATTTATGGAGTGTTTAACTTCAATAGATACAGTTTTATCTGATACATCACCGTAACATTCAAGATAAATACTTCTGTTATCCTTTGATTCAAGACATTTAATCAATGCTACCATCTCTTGATATTTAAATCCTAATAATTTTTTTGATGCATCATCTAATTTATCCAATTTCCCCTCACTTATAAAATCGTTCTTTTTTAATATCTTCATTACTAAATATATTGAGTATAAAGTTAAATTATATATTTAATTTCAATACTATTCTATAAACTTAAACTTATATTAATATAAAAAAAACAATTGTAACGCAATTGTCTCTATAAAAAATAAAATATTTTTTATAACCATATTTAAATAACATCACAGTTTACGTCACCATTTTCAATAGTAGAAATAGCTAATATTTACCATGTTTATATCGGTTAAGACATTTTAGAAACATTTTATAAATTAATAAATTTATGTTAAAATATGTTACTGATTTATTACATATACCTAGGTACATTATGAAACAAACAAGTATTAAATATAAATTAAATAATTCGGAGTTAGTAAAGTCCTTAAAAAAAAATTATTATGATGACTTGTACATCGAAAATTATACATATCCAATAAATATTTACTTCACCGCAGAAATAATTAAAAATACGATTGATGTATACATTGATAATCACCCTAACTTTAATTACAATACAGTTAAACAAATACCCGAACATTGTTTTCAACATATAGTTAAACATGACAAAGTTATTTCCATCAATGAAAACATAATTTACAAAGAGCTATATAAAATATTGTATTTAATCCACAACACATTCAATAGTTTAGATTTTATTAAAAACAAACGTTATCCAAAAAAACACTTTGCATATATTCAATCAGATAAAAAGCGACTAAAAGGAGCTATAAGAAGTCATAAGAATATGGTTGTAAATAATTCTTCATTATCAGAAAAAGGAGAATTGAGAGTAAATTGGTACTTTTATAGTCTATTTAAAAAAAATAAAGATTTAACAAGATTATTTCTAAATATGATTACCATAGCCGATATCACAAAATCATCTTTCTTCCATAAAGAAAGTAGTGACACTTTAGCTAAAGTATTACACTTCTTTAATGACAAACTCATCCAACAAACAACACCAAAAACTGTCATCAAAAGTTTGGGTATTTTACTCCATTATGAATTCAAAAATTATCTAAAAATAAAAGATACAAAATCAAAAGAATTAATATCAGAATTAATATCCTATATTTTTAATACCGATAGTCCAAATGATGAAGAGTTTAACAACTATATTTACATATCATCTACTTTATCCTTTATTCCAATATTTGGTGCAACTGATATAAATCTTTACCCTACTCATAAAAGAGAAGAAATTAAAAGAACTTTTAAGAAGTTTCTCAAAGAGATTAACTATAAAAACAACGTTAGTAATTTTCAACTAAGTTTAATGATTAAAGAAGCATTAGAACAGTCCCATATGACTTACTTACAAAAGTACCCCATGGAACTTTTACGAATAAATCCAAAATATTCCACTTTAAAATAAAATATAAATCTGGCAAAATTTCTCCATCTAAATTAACCACGACTTGTAACGTTATAAAATTACAGAGATATCTGTAAACCATTATTAGGACTATAAATCCAAAAGGCAAAAAAATGATTTCTTTAACAGGAACACTAATTAATTTCATAGATGTAGGAGAATATAAATCACCAGAGGGAATAATTACTCCTCAGAAAGCAAAAGTACAAATACTTACTGAAACGATCAGAAAAGATGGGAAAAAAGTAAATACTCTGCACTCAATTTCTATACCAGATACAAAAATTAGTCAATATATAGACAAGGTATCAAAACCCATTACAGTACAAGTTGGAATTATCTCCAAAGAATACTCTTTCTACGGAATCTAGTATCAATAAATTGTACTTTCAACTTGAAAGAAAAAAAGCTCAGATGGACATCTGAATTTTTTTCTTAAGAGTGAAAGGAATAAATATTTGACCCGTTCTTAGTAACACGGGTCTCTTAAACACTTTTAAGGAAACAAATGAATACTTCAAAAATGATACATGGTATTGATTCACTTTATTTCTTTTGTGAATCCAATCCAGATTATGACAATTTATACTTAGAAATACTAGATCAAATGGAAACTATCAAAGGAACTTTTGAAAAGAAAGAAATAGAGTTTGAAAATCAAGATATTCATATCAGGCTAAATGATATTACTTTAAACTTTTTAGGTAAAGCTAATGGCTTTTATTGGTTTAAAGATATCAATAACTTTTTTAAAATTGGTTTTAAAGATACATTTAAACAGACGAATGTAAACGACATCATGGTGCAATTGCAAACTATGGGTATATATACAGTTGGTATTAAATCATTGGTTGATTTTATTAATGAGTCTTTATTAAAAGAATATACCACAGGATACAATCCAATAACAAGAGTAGATTTAAATACCTTTGTGCAACATGACTTTAGTTTTGTAAGTAAAGAGATGTTCAGTACACGAAAAAGAAAGTACTCTACTATTAGTGAAATTGGTACTGCTAAATCTACACAAACAATATATGTGGGTGGGAAAGATTTTAAACTCAGACTTTATAATAAAAAAGAAGAGTTAAAAAAATCTTCTAAAAAAGACTTTATGTATGAGTACTTTTTGAATCATGGGTTTACTATGGAGGATAGTATTTTTAATATCGAATTTGAAATGCATAGACAACATTTAAGACTCTACAATATTTTAAGTGTTACAGACTTGTTGGAGCAAGCAGTAAGTTTATTTAGAGCTTGTATGGAAGAGATAAGACTTATAGATATGGATTCTGTTTCACAAAAGAAATTAGAACATAATAAGTATGAAGCTAAAACTTTAGAAATATGGGATGAGATTAAAAATAACTATGAGTTAAATAGTTTTACACAAACCTCCCTACCCCTACAAAGAATCAAAAGAAAGTTATCTATCTATGATGATACAAAGTTTAGATTGGAGTATCTAGCATTACTTAGAAAGGCTCTTATTAACAATGTAAATATAGACAGTGAATATTTAAATATACTTTTTATTGAAGCAAAAGAATCACTTACAAAATCAAGTAAAACAGTAGCTCATAAAGACAGATATATTCCTGTCGAAATCATCCAAGAAAATGGAGATAGAAAAAAGCTGAGACTTTTAGATGAAGGTAGTTTACTCACCCCACTCGATACGTGTAACGTCTCGAAACTTCAAGACTATGAGCTACATGTGTATTTGGAAAAAACAAAGAAAAAACAAAATCTAACCAAAAGAGATAATGACACATATCAAGTTGCTTTGAAAGAAGCCATGAATAGAAATCTAATTTTTGATTATGAAGTAGAGGTTTAACAATGAGTAATTTTTTAAGAATCGCACAAGTTGCAAAGAAAACGGGATTGGGTAAAAGTACAGTTTGGTTGTGGGTTAAGGAAAATAAATTTCCTAAACCTATAAAATTAAGTCCTAGAGTTACTGTTTGGGTTGAATCTGACATTAATAAATGGCAGAATATGAAGAAACATTTCTAATTTATATATAATTAATTTTTTTTATATATACTTAATTAATCTTTTGAAGGATTTAAATGAAAAGCCAAATAGTATTTAAAGCACAGAGAAATATTCCTTATTGGGTCACAGCACAATGGATTAATCATATTGGTGATACCTACATGAAAATTTTATTAATTAATGAAATGCAAAAGTTATATAATAAAGGTGCAACAGATCGTGATTTTATCATTTCAAATGAATCATTAAATTATGATGTGGATATTAGTATGTTTGACAATTACTTTCAAGTTAGAGATCCCGAACTAAAAAATCATATCGATTTAAATAGTAAAAGAAATAATGCACAAGAATTTTGGAATACATTTCATAAGTTGCATAGACCTATGGTATATTATAAATCTGATCAAGGATATAAGTCATTATATAATTCTTCAAATATTATTATATTTAATAAGCTAGCACTAAACTCACCTCCATACCTAGGTTTTATCGGAGATAGTACTGCTATAAAATGGATTGGGAATGCTTTGGCAAATGGATTAATTGGTGTAGTGATAGCGCAATCTATCCCTATGAATATACCGAAAACAATAGCTGAATCATTTGGTAACAATGGAAATAATGCATTTAATAGTGAAAAATTACGTCCTGTCAAGAGTGTTCAAGCAATAGAAAACCAACTGAACAGCGATGAAATAACCAATAATATAACAACCAATAATAATACAACAACCAATAATACAATAAATATTACACAAGAAAATACAATAAATATTATCAATATATTTCCATGTCAGCAAGAAAACCTACAAAAGGATGATTATAAACTTCTAAAAGAGCTTGATAGCGTACATGATGAAGAAATGAGTGAATTCTTACAAAATGAATTAAAAAATGTAAATGATAAGTTTATACAAAAAATTATAAAAGAACCTTTTTTACTTGAAGAAATATATGATATTACTAATAAGCAGATTGCTTGAGATTATTAGATTATAAGTTAAAGAACGTAGGATATATTTCTCTTTTTTATCCATCAGTATACCTTGACTCAGGAATAATAATTTTTTTTAGAAAATATAATATTTTAATTAAATATTAAAAATTGGTATCAAAATGTATAAAAGAAAAAAACTTATTGAAGAAATAGAAAAAAACTTAGCTTATATCTCAATAGTAATTGAGTATTCAAATAAAATAAACTTATACGACTTAAATATATATAGTGAATATTTTTTTTGCGAAGTGTTAAACTTGATATACCCTTTTAAATTAGAGGATTTAAATAATAAGCAAAAGAACTTTCCTGTAATAGATTTAGCTGACTACAAAAATAAATTATGTTTTCAAATAACTAGTACAAATGAAAAAAGTAAAATATTAAAAACAATTGAGAATTTTGAAAAAAAGAAGTATTATAATGATTTTAGTAAGCTATATGTGCTGCTATTAAAAATGAAAAAAGATAATTATGGAACATTCAAAAAGTCAACTTACTTTTCGAAAGATCATATTCTTGACTATACTGACTTAATAATAGAAATAAAGAAAAATAACACAGATAATATAATAAAAATCCATAACTACATAGAAAATAATATTTCGAAATTTGAAAATATTGACAATCCCAAAAAATTGATTAATGATACATATACGATCTTTAACAATATAAATATAATTCTAATAAACCTTAAAAAATCTGCTTTATTACAATATGAGTTAAGCAATGAAAAAATCAATACAATTCTGAATAAATTAACTTTCAAACAAATAGATTTAGATCAAGATGATTTTCAGTTTTTAATAAGAGTATCTCAATTTATAAATACTATTTCAGAAAATGATATATTTGAACTTTCAAAATATATTTCCTTAAGAGAAGATACTAAAAATAAATATTTTAGTAATCAATTAATTAATGATTTTGATTATATTACATTAAATGTCCAATTCTTAGATAGGTACACATATGAACAAATTGAAAGATTACTAAATGATGTTAAAAAGATTCTTGATTTAGAAGTTAATAATGTAATTTCGTCTAGTTATGGTGAAGTACAGAAAATCAACTCTGAATCAATTATCATATCAGTTTCATCAAATGATAATACTGACAATAAATTAATAGTTTTAGATAGTGAAAATCATTACATTCAACAACATGAAATATGCTTAGGTGGAGTATCCGAAGGTATTTTTAATATAAAAACTTTTTTCCAAAACCGATATGTTTTAGCACAAAGTAATTATCATATCTATTTATGGGATAGTCATATTTCGTATAATCCTATATCGATTTTAATAAACCCCAATAATATTCAAATAAATGATTATCAAATTTATAAAATCAAAAATAATATTCAAATTATTACATTAAATGAAAATAACCAAATCACTATTTGGAAGATAATCAATTATATACCATTTGTATATAAATTTTTCTCATTAAATGAAAATTCTGATGTGCTAATTCAAATTCACAATGAAAATAAATTGTTAAAATATTCCAGATATTCAAAATCTATATATTTATATGATATTGATAAAGAAGAAGTTTCTCTCTTTTTTGAATTATCAAGTAAATATAATAAAATTATTGATTTAACAATACATCCAAAAAAGAACTATATTGCATTTACACATACTTCAAAAAATAAATTTGATTTTGATGAGCTTATTCAATATGACATTGATTTAAATATTGAATTTTTTCATGTAACATTTGAGAACCATTTTTTAATTGATTGTGAATATAAATACATAAACAATAATATTCAACTATTAGTATATGACCGAGATGCAGCCGGCTCAAATTTTTGTGCAATTGTAAGAGCTTGGATTGAACAAGAAAACCATAACTTTCTGTACTGTGATTCAAATGACTTTGCACAAGATTTTAATGAATTTTATGAAAGTTTAAACTTCTTCAATCACTACCTTTACTTAATTAAATCATCTTGTTCAAACCGAATTTACAAAATTAAAAGTAATAGTGAATCATTATTTTATGAAACTGATAAAAATTATTATATCAAAGAACTATATACTCAATAATTCATTTTGATACTTTTTATTAATTATATTAATAAATTCCCCATTTTTCTGTATAAAACTCGGGACAGTGTAGATAACTATTTAAACTGAGGAAAAGATAACTTATCAATCATGATTTTTACTTAACTAAAATAATAATTTTTATTCGCATTAATTAGTTAAATTTATTCTTATATTTATTAAACTTTACTCAGCTCTCTAGATTCAAGCATAACCAATATCTCTTTTAACAATTTTAAATTATGTTGATTTACTGTTTTTATATCATTAGCATAATCTTCATCGCAATCATCTAATGACATATCAATTATATTTAGATTAGATTCCATAATAAAAAGATGAGATAGTACATCTTTTATATCAATCTTTTGGTTTAGCTGATAAAAGAACTTTGGCAAGTCATCTATGCTTTTTATATTTTCAAGTGATTTGTCATTTGTTTTTTCAAGTAGGTTTTTAAGAATATTTTCATCTGTAAGATATGAATATGTATTAAATACTTGTAGAAGTTTTTGTTTCATTTTATATATCCTAAACAAAACATATACTAGATGTAAGGCAGTACCTGTATATATTTTATTTTAAAAGTATATACTAATTCCAAAATTATTTCAAGTATTTTAAACGAATTTTCGTACATATTACATAATTTAGTTCTACTAAAAGTATTTATATGCTATTTATGGCTTCTTGTGCTTCTTTGATAGATTTTAAAATTTTATCTTTTTTTCTATTTTCTAACATCAGTTCTAATGCAACTTCTGCCATTTTTGGTATTTTGCCATTAGCCCATGTACTAACAGTTGAACTTGGTACATCTAACTGTCTTCCTAGTTCCGCTTGATTTATATTAAATTCACTACAAACTCTTTTAACTATATTTTCTTCATTCATAAATGTATTGCCTTACATCATAATTTATAGGATTATATCAAAATGTTCATAATAGAATCTTTTTGATGTCATCAAATCCACTTATAACTAAGCCATAAGAGTTACAGAATGTAAAGACATTTAAAGCAACAAAAAATGGAGGGGGGATATAGCATAAAATTTAATTATATTATTTTATGCTACAATTATATATATGAAAAAGAAGTAGATTTTGTACCAAACTCAAATAAAAAACTCATGAAAGATTTAATTTATGTCTAATACAATAAATCATTTAAATAAAACAAGTATCTTAAATTATTTAAATGAACATTATGCAGAATTTAAAACTAAATATAATATTGAACAAATAGGACTATTCGGAAGTTATGCAAGAGATGAAGCAAATGAAGATAGTGATATAGATATTTTTGTAAAAATGAAACCATCTTTATTTGATATGGTTGCTATTAAAGACCAAATTGAATCAGACTTACATACAAGAGTAGATATTATAAGAGAACATAAAAATATTAAGCCTTACTTTTTAAAAATGATTAACAAAGATTTGATCAATGTCTAATGACCAAAATGAAATGATTTTATCAACGCTTGACGATATTAAATATTCATTAGAACTTATTAAAAAAAGGTCTGTAGGTATAAATTCAAGTGATGACTTTATAAAAGACGAAATTGGCATTGAAAGACTCGATAGTATTGCAATGAGACTTGTTGCAATAGGAGAAGGTTTTAAAAATATTGATAAACTATCAAGTAATCAACTTTTAAAAAATTATCCCAATATACCATGGAAACAAGTAAAAGGAATAAGAGATATTTTATCTCATCACTATTTTGATTTAGATTCTGAAGTAATTTTTGATATTTGCAACAATGAATTAGATGAATTATTAAAAACAACTATCCAAATAATAAAAGATAAAAAAGAATTCTAAAAGTTGATTTTTAGGGGTATATTATTCATTTTTCTCTAACAAAACCCATGAATAAGTACAGTTAAATTCGCTTAAGTGAAATCACTTATTTGGAGCACCCAAAAAGTCGAACGAGGTGATTTTAGGGGTATATTTAGGGGTATATTTTTAAAATTAACTCTTCAAACTCCTACTATATAGTAAGTTTAATTCTCCACATCTCCACCAATATACAATCCAATAAGTTGATATACCCTCCCCTGAATTTTAATGTATGATACGAAGGAAATTTTTCAGCTTTCTAAATAACGGAATATGGACTGCAGTTAAGTTGAATTAATCCTCAGAATAGTT
>CAJXWI010000001.1 GCA_913062735.1 uncultured Arcobacter sp. | reverse complement strand
TAACATATCCCAGTATTTCACACTAAAAAAACATCTTCCCTCTCAAAAGCTTATAGAAAAAAACAATGATGGGACGATACTCATAAAATTTCAAGTTAGCACGGATGAAGATGTCGACAACCTTATAAAGTCATGGTTGCCAGATATTGTTGTTATTAGTCCACTAAGACTTAGAGATAAAATTAGAGATGAATTAAAACAATATTTACAAAAAATTGAAGCCTGAGACATGACGGTGTCTTTTTATAACAATATAATTATGTAATTACGATTAGGAGTTTGAATATGTTAGAGAGTATTGGAGTAAGTTTGATTGGTACGTTGATTGGATTTTTATTTGAACAAAATATCTTAAGACAAAGTAACATTGACATAGAAGGTGCACCTATGTGGTATGAAAAAAAAGGTGATCAAAATAAAATATATGTTTCAACTTATGTCGATGGAAATCTAAATGCCATTGAAAAAGCAAAAAGGAATGTAGTAAAGAAGATAACTATAATAATTGAAGATGCATATAAAGTTACTCTTAAAAAAGAGTTTATAAAATTAAGAAATAAAAAAGAGATAAAATTCATGAAAGAAATGCAACACGATACAAATTTGTCGGATTTTGTTAAGGAAAATACAATTATTCAAGACATTAAGCATGATAAAGGTGTAAATAGAGCATTTGTAAGAGGCTATATGCCATTAGCAGTATTAAAACAGTATCAAACAAAAAGAATAATAAAAATTAAGAAAAAAGTGCTTGACTATCAGTTTGATGATATGATGGAAGAGTTAAATAAAGAAGCATCATAAAAAGTTAAATCAATAAGAGGAAAAAGAATGAGAAATAAAATTATATTTGCAGCAGGATTATCGGTAATGGTTATGTTTAGTGGTTGTGCTCAAAATGAGGTATCAGAACCAAAAACACAACATGAGAAAAAACAAGAAATGATTACTGTGGTCAATAATTTACCAGCATGGGTAGTAAATCCAAAAGTTGAAGGTGGAATTGCATCAGTAGGTATAACAGGCTATAGTAAGCATGGTTTACAAGTAATGTTGCCACAAGCAGAAATGGATGCACGATCCAAATTAGCAGGACAAATTCAAACAATAGTTTCACAACTACAAAAAAAAGCTATGAGACATACAAAAATCAATGAACTTGATGAATTTGAGAACTCTTTTAAGCTAGCTACAAAAGAAGTTATCAAAAAGATGCCAATATCAGGTGCACAAAGAATTAATATGTTTCAATCAAAAGATGGAACACTTTATGTGCATACAGTCATACAAAAAAGAGAAGTATCTGAACATATTGGAGATATGAAAGCAACGTATCAAAAGCATATGAAAAAAGCAAAATTATCAAGAAAAAGTATTGATGAGGGTATGAAAGTTCTTGATGAAATGATGAAAGAACTTGATGTAGCGATTAATTAGTGTTTTGCAATGTGTTAATATCTGTTTTAACTGGTCTTTTTTTTCTAGTTTTCAGTGGCTGTAGTACTAATACAGTCACTGAAAAAAACAGTTATAACAACCCATGTAAAAAAACTGTAAAACCAAAATGGGTTGATGATGAGTATGTTGGTGTTTCACGTATTACTGCAAGCAGCAGTAAAAGTGCGCAAAAAAAAATAGCACTACAAAGAGCTATTACTGTTTTACTTATGACAAAAGGAAATTCAAGGGGCACTTCAATTGTATCCGTACAAAAAGAGTTTAAGTCATCAAACCAAAAAGAGTTTTATACAAAAAGTTTTCAAGAGAATAGCCTTATACAAATGAACTTTAAAGATATTAAATATGATATAAAGATTGTAAATATGTGGGTAGACCCTTGTACAAAAGAAATATACATAAAAATAGATAATAAATAGAGGGAAAACAGATGAATAACAGTAAACAACTTCTAAAAAACAGCATAAAATTAATTGTTTTTTCACTTTTAGTGATATCTACTTCTTATGCTTCAGAAATAGATGACATCAAAAAATCTATGATGTTAAATTATATTGAACAAACAAACAATAACAAGATAATCAAAAAAGAAAATGAACAACTCATCCAACAAAACAGTATCTATTATAAAAATATCGTAGCAACTGCCAGAAAATACTATCAAGAATATATTGCTAAGAGTTGGGGTGAAGAGAATGTTAAGTTGTCTACAAAAAAAACCTTTACACAATACTCTAAAGATATGAAAGAAAGAGAAAATATTGATTTTGAAAAAGGAACAGTTACCCTTGAAATTGTTACTGAGGTCAATAAAAAAATAGAACCAAAAAGATTTGAAGAAAAACTCAAAGAACTAAAAAATGAAAATATCAATCAAGCCATAGATAAAGATCCTGTAGCTAAACTCTCAAAAGAGTATTTAAAGAAAAAAGAAATCGTAAAGTTAGAGCTTCCAAAAAAAGAAAAGGATAAGTTTTTAAAAGATTTAATAGAAAACACAAAAATAAAAGCCAATCAAATAAAAGAAAGAATAATAGAATTAAAAGATGGTAAAAAGAAAAAGATTGTATCTGTAGTTGTACAAATGGTACCAAAACATCTTGAGAAAAGAGCAAAAAGATATAAACAAGATGTTTTTACTCAAGCAAAAAAATTCAATGTTACACCATCACATGTTTTTGGTACTATTCAGACAGAGAGTTATTTCAATCCTTTAGCAATCTCACATGTACCTGCATATGGCTTGATGCAAATTGTTCCATCAAGTGCTGGAAAAGATGCGTATGAAGCACTCACTGGCAAAAAAAGATTACTGGCACCGCCTTATTTGTATAATGCAAAAAACAATATAGAACTGGGAACAAAATACATCCAAGTCATCAAAGAGAGATATTTAAGAGGTGTTGAAAACGAAGAATCATTGTTTTATTGTACTGCAACTGCTTATAATGCTGGAATAGGAACACTTATTAAATCCTTTACAGGCAGTTACCGTAAAAGAAAAGAAGCAATTGCAATGATAAACTCTATGACACCTAAAGAAGTATACCAACATCTTAGAACATCAAGAAGACTGAATAAAGAAGCTAGAAATTATGTTAAGAAGTTAAAAAATTATAGTCAAAATTATCATAAATGGGATTTATAATGTTACAACGAGTTATTATTCTTTGTCTTTTTTCTATAATATTAAATGCATCACTACTCAGTGATCTAAAAAAGCTACAGTATAAAGAACAAACTAAAGAAAATGTTACTCTGTACAAAAGTGGACTAGAAAAGCTTGTTTCCCAGGAAAATGTAGAAGCCATATTAATGTTAGCACATGCATATCAGAGTGGATCACATTGGAAGAAAAGTGAAACAAAAGCTATGAATTACTATAAAAAAGCAGCCCAACTTGGAAGTGGTAAGGCTTTTATGCAGCTTGGCATGTTTTTTTATAATCAAGAAGATTTAGAAAATGCAAAAAACTTTTTTATATCGGCTTTAAACAGTGGAGAAAAAAATTCTATAACCTACTTACTTGAAATCTCTATTACAAATAAGAATAAAGAAGATACTCAAAGATTTTTCAAACTGTCGAGAAAAAACAATATTCCAATAGATGAACTTACTCTAAAACAGATAAAACAAAAAAAGAATAAAAAATCAGATGTGATGAAATATATTGAAGAAAAAACGTTCAATATGAGTAAGGACTACATTCTCGGGATACTTAAAACCATTTCTTCTTTAGATGGGGCATTTAAAAATCTTGGATATGAAGTAGATGAATATATCGTACACAATGGATTAGAACCTACAGTCGAACTTATACTAAATAAAATAACAAATGCGAATATAAATGAAGAAATGGCGATGCTTATTGCTGGTGATAACATTTTGAAAAAATCAGTACTTAATAGTCTCATTTGGGCCAATGCAATAGATCCTTTTATGAAAAATGAAGTTGGTTATCAACTCAGTAGAGTGGAGATTGAAGTGGGTACAAACGCAGTAGCTAAAATAGTAACAAAAAGAGTGAAAAATGATTGATTTTTTCAAGAACTTACTAGCTGAACGAGTAGTATTAAAACTTTTTAGTTTCTTTTTTGCAATTGGTATTATCCCTATTTTAATTTTTTTATATGGACTTGATAATAAACCAAAATGGGTTAATGAAGAAAGACACTATTTAGAAAGTAGTTATGCCATGACAATCGAAGTCCCTTTGGAACTTTTTAATATACAAAAAAGCAGGAAAACTTTAGCTGAGAATGCAATAGTGATTTTTAAAAAAGAGTTTTATGATAGAGCACTTCATCAGGTAAAAAAATCATATGGCTGGAATAATCTCGAAGAAAATTTAAAAAATAAAACAATAAAAATATTGAACGAATTGTTTGAAAAAATAAGTTTGACACTCTTAAAAGAAGAATCTATATATGAAGATAAATTGAACTTTACACTTTATGGCTTGTATAGTATAGAGAGTGCTGAGATTGATATACTATTGCAAGAAGTTTACGAAGTGATTAATAAGAAAATGATGATCGAAACTTAGAGTATCATTGTGAATAAAACAATAGGAAGTAAAATGAGTAATATTAATGGATACAAGAGTTAAAAGTAGAATGGATATATTAAAGTGAAGTATCTTATTGTTTTTGCATTCTTTATGATTAATGTATATGCTGAACCAAAGTGGATAAATATATCACGGGAATTGGAATTTCAAATAATGTAAATCCTGTAACTAGAAGAAGAATAGCTATTCTATATGCAAGAGTTGACATTATCCAACAGATTAAGGTAGAAATACAATCAACTCTTAAGTTAACAACCAAATTAATTAATAATAAAATGACTAAAGATAGGGAACAGATATTAGAACAATGAGCAAATGAAATTTTAATCGGTAGTTTTGTAAAAGATTCATATCAGGATAGTATGGGTACTTTATACATAAGGATGGTACTTTTAAAATCTAATATCAAATAGTAAAATATTCACTTACCCTATTATACTTATATTGATGAAAACTTTAAATTTTTCTTTGTAACAAATAAAGAAGAAAATCAAATATGTTTTATAAAGTTTACTAAAATGGATTCATAAATTATCCTTCAATTCCTTGATTAGAGGAGGAATTAGTTTTACTAGTTTTTCTCAATAACAGTGAAACATCATAATCTTGATTTAAATCTTCAGCATTTTCTGAAGTATCTATATCTAATTCTAGGTATATAGGTTTCAAAATATTTTTCCTTATGCTAATTTATTTTAATCAATTTCAAAAAACCCGTCTCATCACCTTTAGAAACAACATTTATTTAAAGTAGATTTAGAGTATTTAATGCTGTTTCTAAACTATCTTCATCTAAGAAAAGTGAATCTATAGCTATTTTTTGACGAGCAAGTTAGGAGAGTCAAAGAGCATTGGTTATTTACAAAACATCTCAATCTTATTGGTTTTTGCTCTCATAAATCACAGATAAATTCAAATAGTTTACATTCTAGACTTGATGCAGATGTCTTATATCCATAAGATCTAGTTATGATATCAGATGTTCATCTACTACTTTTCGTTTATAATATAATTCGTTACCCTTATAAACTGGATACAATTTAAATTATAAGTTTAGAGTCTTTCCACTTTGAATATGTTGTTTAAATTCTTCTGTATTCTTAAATTTTAATTCAATATTAAATGCATTACCAATTATTTCTAATCCATTACTTATATCTTCACCATTTTGAATAGCTAAACTTACTGTTTTAAATCCATCTTTTATTTCCAATTCTTTTTTATCAAAATAATTATCATAAATTGACATTGCGTATTCACGGTATTCTTTTTCTTGAATAATTAAATCTTTACAATAATTTTTAATTGCTTCTCTTTGCTGGTTTGATATTTTTGTATCATTAATTGACTTTTGCAGTTCTGAATAAACTGCACTACTCATAATTGATGCTGTCATACCACCAATTACACCACCAATAATTGTGCCAACACCTGGCATTACTGCAGTTCCTATAACTGCCCCTAAATTTGCACCGGTTAAAGATGTGGCTAATGTAGTTCCTTCTTGTCCAATATTTTCAACAAATTCATTTAAATCAATTTTTCCAGATAATAGATTTTTTGCTTGTTTTGCTAATATAACTCCTGATTGAAGTATTATAGTAGGGGTGCTGCCTTTTGCTAAGTTTTGCGCAATCTGGTTACTTGATGTTTTTAAAATCCCTCCAATAGCTGAACTGGTTGCTCCACTTGCATAAGAGAGTGCTGTTGCTTTACTTGTATCAACTGCCATATCTTGCAATGCTTCTTTACCTGTTTTTTTACCTTTATAATAAGCATAAATACCTTTAGCCGAATTTATTCCGCCACTAATAGCTCCACCAATTTTTGCAGACTCTACCCCCGCTTTATGGGATATTTTACCTATATCTTTAGCAATACTTATATTATGATTCTTTCTAGCTTCCATGGCTTCTTTAGTACTAATTTTTGCATCTCTGAGTCTACCTTTGGCATTTTTTATATCATCAATTTTTTTCTGTAAATCATTTGCCTTGTTACTATCTCCATTTTCTACTCTATTTTGCTTTTGTTTTTCAAGTTTTGAAACTTGATTATCCCAATCTTTTTTAATATCATTTATTTGATCACTTGGTACATCTATTACAGCATCTTTATAGTGATTAAATTCTTTTCCATGCAGTTTTCTGTAACTTTCAACTTTTTGAAAAACTTTTTGTTGTGAACCTCCCCTATAGTTTCCATTTTTATCTAAAATAGGGTTTCCATTTTTATCAACCTCTATAAGATCGAATTGAGGGTGATTAACATCTCCTACATCATCAGTTCTACTTACTCTGGTACTTTTTCCATCTAATATATTTTGTGCATTAGTTCTTGCAGTTGTTTTAATTTCAGCAGAAAATCCAGCTTGTTGACGGTAATTGTTATCTGCATATTCTGTATTAATTTTACTACTAGCTACCTTACTTAAATCAGTATGTGTCTTAAAGTGTTCTGCATTAGCAAATGCAAACCTTTCTAATCCGGCACTGACTGCCATATTTACTTCGTTAGTAAAGTCTTTCTCTTTTTGTCTTTTCTTTAAACCAAATAAATCCATAAAATTATCCTTGATGATTTAATTTAAGTTTTAGTTCTATAACTTCTTGATTATTACATTCTAAAATTTCCAAACTATTACTAATGAAAGCACCTTCTTCATTCATGAGTGGCATTCTTATGATCTCACTTAACATTGAGGCAATATTTGCAGAAGTTGAAAATATATTAGCTTCTTTAGTTGATAATATATCCATATTAAATAGCTTATTTTTTATGGGGTCAATAAATTTTGATATAGCAGATCTTTGTTCTAATCTATAAGCAATTTTATCCATTTCAATATTATATATTTTCATTAAAGCATCAAGTCCTTGTATACTTTCACTCATTAAGTAACAACCTCTTCTTATTTGAGATAATTCCGCTATTAATGTTACAACTTTTTCTACAAGTACATCAATTTCATCTGAATAATTATTCGCTTCATTTAATGCTTGCTTTCCTTTATTTGTTCCAAGAAACATTCCCAATACTAAAATTGGTGCTAAGGCAATTCCTCCAAGAACAACCATCCCACCAGCCATTCCTGCACCACCAGCGCTTACTGCACCACCGCCAAGCCACGCTAAAGTTGCATTTGTAGCAGCTGCTCCAGATAATGTTCCTATTACTGCACCTGTTGACGCTGTTCCAACAATTGCAGCTGTTCCCATTGCACCAAATGCTGCCGTTGCACCTAATAACGCACCACCAGCAACAGCTGTAGAGATTTCTGTTATATTTGTTGTTATAATTTGCATTTCTTTAAAATCTGTTTTAAAATTATCATAATCTAAAGTTTCATTTTCTTTTAATGGTTTTAAATCAACATTACCTATTATTTCATAAGATTTAACAAAACGACTAATAGTTTGTGAATATATAGTTTCTTTTAATATTCCCAAGTTTTCAATATCATTTTGTGTATTTTCTTTAACATCATCTAACTCTTCTTTTATATCATTTTTTCTTCTATTGGCATTTTTTGTAATTTTTTTTGCATCACTCCTATCAACAGCTCCAAATGTTGCAAAATTACCTACTTTTCTTAAAAAGCCCATGACTAGTTCTCTATAAATTGAATAAATTGATTTTGTATTTCGTGATACTGTTTCAGTAAACTTTCTATGTCTCGGAGTTCGTTTATTGATATTTCAATTAAATTACAAATTTCATCAGTATATTTATCTTGCATATCATCATACTCTTTATTTGAATGTCCCAGTGCAACAAGTTCTAATAGCAAAATTCGTTTTGCTGATATCTCTTCAAAGTGACTTTTAATTTCTAATTTTTCTATAATGATTTCATCATTAAAACTTAATGACATTTCCGCACACAATCCTCTTAAATAATTTTCCTCGTATTTGTCTATTACTCCATCATCTACTGTTAATATTTCTTTGGCTAAACCTAAAAAAACCTTCCTTTGTGTATACGATAATGACGATAAAAACATTATAAATCCTTTAATTTAATTTAGTATTTAGTATATCTCAACATTGTGATTTAAATGTCACATTCATGTAAAAACGATCTAAAATTATTAAAATTTATTTAGAATAAATTCCACTATAAATATTCCTTATTTGTTCTATTTACATAAGCTTAAAATTTTTATCTTACAAAATAAATGGTGAAAAAATAAAAAAAATGGGTTTACCTTACTTAGGTAAACCCTTTTGATACCATCTAAGTATCCTATCTCGATATAATCATTTTGTTTAAAGAGATTTACCATATCGTTAAAAGTTGGTTGTGACATTGATTACTCCTCATTCTTGACTTTTGATAACAAAGTTGAACTAAAGTTTAAATCACGTTCAACTCCAAATCCTAAACTACTTCTAATAGCTGAGATTTCTTTTAAACTAAAATAACCCAATTCACTATCAAATGGTGAAACAACGTATCCAAAGCAAATATCTTTATCAATTGAGATTTCAGTAATATAGCAAGTCCATCCACCTAAATATAGTTTGACGTAAACAATTGGGTCTTTCATATCTTCAGTTGCATATAACGGTGGAATCTTGTCTGCTATTGATTTTGCTATAAGTTCCATATTCAAGATGCCTGTCTTAAAGGTAAATACCAAAGTTTATCTTGTCCTGACCATCTAAATCCAGCATTTTTAATCACATCCTTTTTCTCAAATATTCCATCTCCAACTACAATTAAACTCTCACCTTGTTTAATAACGTTTAATCCAAGATTGGTTAGTTGGATAAAATCTTGTTGCTGTTGATAAGAGAGATTATTTCCAGTGTTTGAATGGTTTTGTTGTTGGTAGTTATTGTTAGCAGCTAGATTAGAGTTTTGTGCATTATTGTTGTTTTTATCTTTACTATAAAGACTATTACCAAACTGATTTCCAAAACTTCTAAGACTTCTTTTAAGTGCATCTGTTACAGCTTCTTTAGCAGCTCCCTCATGGGCATCTGATAACATTTTCCCAATTCCAGTACCAAAGCCTACATCTTCTCTCTTAACCTGTGTAGAGTGTTGTAGATCATATACAACTATTGAAATAATTGCTTTATAACAAATAACCGTATTTTGATTTTGATTGGTTTCTTGAGAGACTTGTTCTAGTTTAGAAATACTATAACTCCAATTACCAAAGCCAAATATTCTACTTGCTGTTTCAATGACATCAAACCCCTCTAAGTAAGAGAGATTTATATTGCCTTTTGAGCGACTTTTTATTCTGCTGTTACCCAGTTCATTACTTAACTCTTTATTTTGTTTTTCATTAAACATAACTTTCTCCTTTACGCTGCTTCTTTATGCTCTACTGTTAAAATCTCATCTGTTTCTGTTATAGAGTTTGATGAAGTTCGCTTGGTATTTATTTTAATTTTTGATGGTATCATTACTTTTGTGGATTGAATGGATACAAAGTTTTCTAATTCTTTATATCCTTTCTCGGTGTGTATAGCCTTTTCTATTGATTCTAAGTCAGGCTCAAACTTTACATAACCCAATTCCATAACCCCATTGGCATCCTTGATTATTATCGTCTCTTTTACTTTATTTGTGGGCTTTGAAAGCGTAAGAGAACTAATGATGGTTCCCTCAATTTTATCTATGCCATTATTTACAAATACCTCGGCTGTAAGCTCTTTTGCAATATCTAAAGATTCATTTAATTTCTTCTTCAAACTTTGCATTTCTTTTATACTAGAAGAAAGGTAGTCCATTTTTAACTTGAGTTCATTAAGAGACAGACCTACATAGTCACATCGTTGATGATATGGCTTTGTTGTATCTTCGAGTATATTTTGGATATAATCTTTAAAGAACTGTTTTGACTTATGCTCACTAAGATTTTCTATTTGGGTTTGGAGGGCATAATTGACTAATTTCATATTGGGAATCTCCTTTTCTTTGTTTTACAATAAGTAAAAATAACCTTACATATCAAAGCTATTGTTATTACTGTTATCGTTTCACATTTATTATCCATGTTAAGCTGCCATTTGATATGTTGGTGATTTAATCAAAGCTATTTTCTCAGCCATATCCCAAAGTCCTTGGTTTAAACTCACATCTTTTGAAATGGCAGTAATAGCTTTTGAAGTAAAATTACGCCCTGTATCTTTATTAAACCCTTGTATATTTCCTCTTATCAGATTTTCTTGAAGAATATTTAATGTGGTATATAAGTCATCTTTCATATCTTCAGCTCTATGTGGGATTAATAAATCAGAAGCATCAATTTGTAGGTGTTCTTCAAATCGTAAGCCAACGCATGAATTTGCAAAGCTTTGTTTCTCACTTTCATTTAGAGTAATCGATTCAAATATTTTAACATGCTCTAACAAAGTTGATTTAATGGAAGTAATATTTTTTACAGCTGTATCTACATCATTATCCCTATTTCCTAAGTGTTTGATTTTAAAAGTCTCAAATACTTTGTTTGATATAACCAAACCATTGGCGCATACAAAGCGGTAGATACCAGCACAAATTGAAAAAGCTTTACTTCTATCATGAGAGTTAAACAGCAATAGTTCAACACAATTATCACTAGGATTGATTAAGTCCTCAAAGTGTCTAAATCGTACACAATGCTGCTGATAGCCTTCTTTTTCTTTATTTCTAATGTTTGCTTGTGAAACTGTTACTGGGTACCAATTATTTGCTCTTACTTCTTCAATGACATCAATACTTGGGATAAAGTGATATTTTTCACTTACGTCAAAGTGTGGTGTCTGAGTAAAGAGTGCCGGTGCTAAATCTTTTAATTGTTCGTTTGTTAATGGGTTTAATGACATAATTTTTCCTTTTATGTTTAATTGATTTTATTGGTAGTTTAAAACTACACCTTTGTTTTAGTCGTCTGGTAGGTTTTCTTTTATTATTGTTCCCACTGCGATTAATATGGTTATTACTGTTACAAGGTTCACAATTTACTCCTTGCTGCTTGTAGATTGTTTTTTCATAATCTATCTTTCATACTGTTACATACACATGTACACAATAATCCTAATATAACTATTGGTATGATTTTGAAACACCTCTTCTTATCTTTTCTCTCCACAATCATATTGACTCCTTATATTAAATATAGAACACAAAGTAACTCAAATTAAAAGGACTCCATGTTCATCTATAGTTATGATATGTGATTGAAAAAAATTGGAATCAATAATAAAAGAAGTTACTCAACCTACGATGTTTTGATGCAATATAGGTAATAGTTGTAGAATATGGAGAGGAATAAAGTAATAATAATTTCATATAAGTTATTTCATAATTGCCTTTTTAAAATAATCATGCCTATTATGAGTATTATTAATATAATAATTCAACATCAGTATCCTGTACTTATTATAAAATTATTTTTTAAATGTATCAAAACTGTGACGCAAATCATGACATGTAGTCCGTGAATTAGAGGGTTGGTGGTGATTATTTTCAGATAACTTTACAATGGATTAAAAATTATTTAGATAAAATAATTTAAATTTATATTTAGGTTAAATAATTAATGGCAAAAGCAAAACAAGAAGAATCAATTGAAACACAATTATGGAAAGCAGCAGATAAACTACGAAAAAATATAGATGCAGCAGAATACAAGCATGTAGTAATGGGACTTGTATTTTTAAAGTATATATCTGATAGTTTTGAAGAACTTTATAATACACTAGAAAAAGGTGAAGGTGAGTATGTAGGCGCTGATCCTGAAGATAGAGATGAATACAAAGCTGAAAATGTATTCTTTGTGCCTCAAGAATCTAGATGGTCATTTCTTCTTTCAAATGCGAAACTACCAAATATTGGGAAGATTGTTGATGAAGCTATGGATGCCATTGAAAAAGAGAACAACTCTTTAAAAGGCGTATTACCTAAAGTATTTGCAAAAGATAACCTTGACAGTAAGTCTCTAGGAGGTTTGATTGACCTTATAGGAAATATAGCCTTTGGAGATGCAAAAGCAAGAAGTGCTGATGTCCTTGGTCATGTGTTTGAATACTTTTTAGGTGAGTTTGCACTTGCAGAAGGTAAACAAGGTGGACAGTTTTATACTCCAAAGAGTGTAGTAGAACTTCTTGTAAAAATGTTAGAGCCATACAAAGGTAGAGTATTTGATCCTTGTTGTGGTAGTGGTGGTATGTTCGTGCAGTCTGAAAAGTTTGTGACTGAACACCAAGGTAAAATAAACGATATATCTATCTATGGTCAAGAATCAAACCAAACTACATGGCGACTAGCAAAAATGAACCTTGCCATTAGAGGAATAGATAGTTCGTCAGTAAAATGGAACAATGAAGGCTCATTCTTAAATGATGCACACAAAGATTTAAAAGCAGACTTTATCATCGCAAATCCACCTTTTAATGTTTCAGATTGGAGCGGTGACTTACTACGAAATGATGGAAGATGGAAATATGGAACTCCACCAGAGGGAAATGCAAACTATGGATGGATACAACACTTTCTTTATCATTTAGCACCAACAGGAACAGCAGGATTTGTACTAGCAAAAGGAAGTCTTACTTCTAATACTTCAAATGAGGGAGAGATAAGAAAAGCTCTTATTGAAGCTAACTTAGTTGATTGTATAGTAAACTTACCAGCAAAGCTATTTTTAAATACTCAAATACCAGCGACTATATGGTTTATGAAAAGAGGAAGAACTACTAAAGATATCTTATTCATAGACTCTCGAAATATGGGAGCACTAATTAATCGACGAACTAAAGAGTTTAGTCATGATGATACAGACTACATAGCTAAAGTTTATCATGATTGGAAAACTGGAAGTGATGAGTATGAAGATATAAAAGGGTTTTGTAAATCAGCTTCACATGAAGAAGTAAAAGAGTTAAACTATGTACTTACTCCTGGGCGATATGTTGGACTTGAGGAAGTGAATGATGAGTTTGATTTTAAAGAAAGATTTGCAAGTTTACAGCAAGAGCTAAAAGAGCAAATGGAAGAAGAACAAGCACTTAACCAAAGAATTAATGATAACTTGGCAAAGGTTGTTATTGATGGGTGAGTGGGCGAATACTACATTAGGTGAAATAAGTACAGATATTTCTTATGGATATACTGCTAGTGCAAGTCAAGAAGAATGTGGACCAAAATTTTTAAGAATAACAGATATTGTTCCAGATAGAATTAATTGGGATACTGTGCCTTATTGTTCAATTGAAGATAGTAAAAAAGACAAATACAATCTTTCATTTGGTGATATTGTAATCGCTAGAACAGGTGCAACAACTGGTTATAATAAATTAATAACAAAAAATGAAAATGCAGTTTTTGCTTCATACCTAATAAGATATAGAATAAATTCTGAAATAGCTAATCCATATTATGTAGCATATAATTTACAATCTTATAAATGGGATGGTTTTGTTGAAGGTATTATTGGTGGTTCAGCACAACCAGGAGCAAATGCAAAACAATTTGCTAGTTTTGACTTATTGCTTCCAGCACTTAAAGAGCAAAAAGCAATAGCAGAAGTTCTAAGCTCTCTTGATGATAAAATCGACCTTCTCCATCGTCAAAACAAAACCCTTGAAGCGTTAGCACAAACACTTTTTAGACAATGGTTTATTGAAGAGGCTAAGGATGAGTGGGAAGTTGGGATACTAGATGAAGTTTTAACTGTAAAAGGAGGAACAACTCCAAGTACAAAAAATAGTGAGTTTTGGAATGGTGATATCTGTTGGTCAACTCCAAAAGACTTATCTTCCAATAGTGATATGTATTTATTTAATACTGCAAGAAAAATTACAGAAAATGGATTGTCAAAAATTGGTTCAGGACTTTTAGAAAGAGGAACTATTCTTCTTTCATCGAGAGCACCAGTAGGTTATTTAGCAATAAACGAAATTCCATTGGCTATAAATCAAGGATACATTGCTATTTTAGATAACAAAGGCTTTTCAAAGTACTATATATTTTTATGGCTAAAATTAAATATGGAGTATATAATTAGTAATGCAAACGGTTCAACATTTTTAGAGATAAGTAAAGCTGTTTTTAAAAGTCTTAAAATTTTAAAACCTCCACAAGATTTAAGAGATAAATTTGATGAAATAATAATAGACAATTTCGAAAAAATTAAAGAGAACACTAAACAAATAAAAACTCTCAAAAATATAAGAGACACCCTTTTACCTAAGCTTATGAGTGGTGAAGTGAGGATTAAGATATGAGTAGAAAAGCAATTAATGTAAATGTAAGTAGAAAGCTTTATTCAGAATCAATGGGACGATGTATGAATCCAAGTTGTGAAACAGAATTATTTTTAACAAATGGTGATATAGCTGAAAAGGCACATATTGTTCCTCATTGCGAAACAGAAGATAACTCTTTTGAAAACCTAATACTTCTATGCCCAAATTGTCATACTAATTTTGATAAAAATTTTGCTTTTGATGCTGAAGAAGTACAAACTTGGAAAAGTAAAAGACAAGAACAATTGTCAAAAGTATTTGCAAAACGCCTAAATTCATTTAAAGCACTAGAGGAAGTCGTTAAACCTATTTTAGAAGAAAATAAAACTATATATGAAAATTACTATTTAAAAGAACATAAAAAACTTTGGGATAAATCTGAAGAAAAAATACTTCTTAACAATAATAAATTAAAATTATTATTAGAGAATAATAAGCATTTAATTCAGCACAGTGATCTTGAAGGGTATTCAAACTTAGAAGTTGTAAATGAATTTCTTTTACATATTGATGAATTTAGTGAAACAAGAAAAGATGATGAAAAAATAAGGTCTGCTTTATTCCCTCGTGAGATTAATTCACTTTTTGGGATAAACTCAGTTTTTAACAAGTTGATGCCATCTACAGGATCGCTTGAATGTTTAGTTAGGTGTTTACAACGAGATCAAAAATTTATTGAACTTTGCTTAGGCATAGAGGAACCTTTTATAGAATATAAAGAAAAAGAAGAAACGGTTGTATTATACTTAAACGATGAATATAGATTAAGACAGACGTATTCTGACTATAAATGTTTCAGAAAACAAAAAGTAAGATTTGATAGCCTTAACTTTGCTCTTACATTTATGAACAATAATAGTATTCAATTTGAAATTGAAAACCTACAAAACTTAGCAAATGTAACCGTAAAAGGGAACTCTTTTAAATTTATTTATGAATACTGTTTGAGTAAATCAGAACTTATTTCATTGTCTCCTCAAAAAGACTTAGTTATTGTAAATTTGCATAACTGGAATGGTTCTAGTTGTATTTCAAAAGAAGCATATAAACAAGCTGAAATAATGGATGTCACATTATTAACGATGGACGCTTTTTATAAGTATGTTCATAAGATTTAAAGTGAGTAAAATAGTTGATTTAATTTTAGAAAATGTAGGTTTATTTGATTTTTTCACAAAAGTTTATTTATTCGGATCTTCAATTGATGAAAATCGAAAACCAAATGATATTGATTTGCTATTAGTTTATGGAGTATATTCAAAAGAACTTTTAGAAGAAAAAAATTCCATTATATTATTCTTAAAGGAAATACTTACATTACCTATTGATGTAACAGTTTTAAGCGAAGAAGAGTTAGAAGAAACAAAATTTTTAGAAAAACTTGGAACTAAATTTATAAAAATAAAATAGATGTTAAAGGAATTGGATGGAATTAGTTTATTTACGGGTAGAGAAATATAAAAATATAGAAGATCAAGAATTTAATTTCAGTCCTAAGTTTAAATGTGAATTAAAGAATAATAAAACTATTTCTTATAATAAAAAAAACTTTATTAACATATTACCAAATGGAATAAATGCTATAACAATTGCTGGAGAAAATGGAAGTGGAAAAAGTACTATTCTAGAGCTGATTGCTAAAATCTTATCAAACGATGTGGAAGATATTACATATACGTTGATTATAAATAGAAGTTCCCTAAATCTCTATACTAATCATGATATTAAAATATCTGACATTGTTAATAATACAGATGAAGTTATTATAAAAGGTGAACTGGAGAACCTATATTTTATATTTCAATCTAACAGTTTTGTTACAGGTTATTTTGATGATTTAATAGATAACTTTTCTTCAAAACTATATAAACATTATGATAGTTCAAAAAAAGATTTTAATATAAGAAATCAGTCTTGGTTAAATCAATTCTTAAATGGTAATAGAATTTTAGAATCATACTCATTAGATGGTATTAAGTATAGACAAAAGCATTCACTATATATTGAAGAGTTTTTAACTACATTCAAAAACTCAAAAAATTTAATGCAATTAAACTTTATAGCAAAATTTCAAGATATATTCTTTAGTATGGATTTACCTAATAAACTAGAAATTTCAATACCACATAATAAAAATACAGCAGGAATAATAGAAGATGGTTTTTATAAAAAAGTAAAAAAAACTATAACTAATTATCATAGTAAGGAAAGTATTGGTACGGATGAAGACTATAATGAAGAATTAACTAAAGGTGAAGAAAATTTTCTAAAAATCTTAAAAACTTTTTCTTCTCAAAATAATGCTAATGATGTTATTGTCCTAAATTTAGACGATGCTAAAAAACTTATAAATTCTTATACAAATATTAAAATTGATATATTCGATGTAAAGTGGTATGGTCTAAGTACAGGACAGGATGCATTTATAAACCTATTTACTCTTTTGCTTCATGGCTTAGAAAGTTTACGAGAACAAGGAACGGAAGAAACAGATGTAATAATAGCATTAGATGAAATAGAAAATAATTTTCATCCATTGTGGCAAAAGAAAATAGTTATGAATTTATTAGATTTTTTAAAGATATTCCTATTTAATGTTAAGGCAGAGCGTAACCTAACGATTAACATACAATTAGTTTTTTCAACTCATTCACCATTTGTTTTATCTGATTTTTCTAAAGAGAATATATTATTTCTAGATAAAGGAAAGGAAATAAAACCAGATATAGAGACTTTTGGTTCAAATATTCATACATTACTATCTCATAATTTTTTTATGAATGAAGGATTGATGGGAGAGTTCTCAAAAAAGAAAATACAGGAAATTATAAAATATCATGAATTTTTAATCGACAAGAAATTACGATCTCCCGGAAAAGAAAAAGACTTAGAAAAACTAAAAAAGACCTACATAGAAGTTCAACAAAAATACTTTTGGAATATTCAATCAATTATAGGAGATGATTATTTAAAGCAGATTATTAAAAATCATTTAATAGAAATTGAAAAAATACTTTTAGGTCAAGATGAAGCTAAAAAATTAGAAATAGAAAGACTTCACGAACAAATTGCGCAATTGGAAGAATCATAATGATAAAAGTTAAGTATCATCAAAATATAAAGAAAAAATATTATGAGACTATTGCAAATAGAAAAATGAAAAAATATAAAAATAGGACATTTGAGAATTACTATAATACATACATAAAAAAAAGTTTAGCTAACTATACTCTAAAAGAGTTGATTTGTGGTAATGTGGATAAATTACAAGAGATAAAAGATACTATAGGTACTAAATACTGCTCTAAAACAAATACAATCAAAAAGTTTTTTAATTATGATAAAACTTCGACTTCATATAATGCAAAAACATCTGCTTTTCAAAAACAGATTTCAGAATTTATTCAAAATAATGTAGATGTTCATACTTGTTATTATTGTAATATTGATTTTATTAACACTTTTAAAAAGAAAAATGCAAAGAAAAATGCTTTTACATTAGATCATGTTTATGAAAAAGCTATTTATCCTTTCCTCTCATTAAGTTTATATAATCTTGTTCCTAGCTGTTATACTTGTAATAGTAAAGTAAAAGACTCTAAAATAGAATTTAATGAATTTATCCCAACAAACAAAGATTTTGACTTTAATGAAAAAGTAAAATTTAAATCTTTTCTCTCTTCGAGTGCAAATATTAGAATTGAAAAAAATGAAGATTTTTATATTAATTTAATTGAATCATTCTCAAATAGGTATGACAAGTATATTGAAAGCTTAAATTTAAACGATCGATATGAATATCATAAATATAGAGTTTTAGAAATGATAAATAAAAGAAAGATATATCCAGACAGTAGAATAAAAGAAATTGCAGCTTTAACATATAGAACAGAGGAAGATATAAAACAAGATTTATTTGGAATATATTTATCAGAAGAATTGAATATTCGGCCATTTAGTAAATTAACTCGAGATATTAGTAAGGAATTAGGATTAATACCAAGTAGGATGAAAGATGACTAAAATAACAGAGAATGAAATAGAACTTTTTGCAATTGAACTTTTAGATAAACAAGGCTTTAAATATATCTATGCTCCAAATATAGCCCCTGATAGTGAGTCTCCTATGAGAGAATCTTTTGAAGATGTAATCTTAAAAGAAAAGCTTCAAGACTCACTTACTATCATAAATCCTACACTAGACTATGACCAAATAGAATACGCAGTAAAACAATGTCAAAGACTTAAATCTAGAGAACTTTTAGCAGACAATGAGTCTTTTCACAAGATGCTTACAGAAGGTATCACAGTTGAAGTACAAAAAGATGGTGTCACTCGTGGTGAGATAGTAAAACTTATAGATTTTGATGATGTATCAAACAATGACTTTCTAGTATCAAATCAATTTACTATAGTTGAAAATGGTATAAATAAACGACCTGATCTTATTCTCTTTGTAAATGGATTACCTTTAGTAGTCATTGAGCTTAAAAACCCTGTAGATGAAAATGCTACTGTTAAATCAGCATATAAGCAAATACAAACATATAAAAAGACAATTCCTAGCCTATTCACTTATAATGCATTTTGCATTATCAGTGATGGTCTTGAATCAAAAGCTGGAACTATAAGTGCAGGACTAACAAGGTTCATGTCTTGGAAAAGTAGTGATGGTAAAAATGAAGCTTCAAATTTAATATCTCAAGTTGAAACCATGATAACTGGTATGTTAAATACAGTTACTCTTTTAGATTTAATCAGAAACTTTATCGTATATGAAAAGAGTAAAAAAGAAGATAAAGATGGTATCGTTACTATTGAGACTGTTAAAAAATTAGCAGCATACCACCAATACTATGCTGTAAACAAAGCAGTTAATAGAACATTGAAAGCCAGTAGTGTTGATGGGGATAAAAAAGGCGGTGTCGTTTGGCATACACAAGGAAGTGGTAAATCCCTTTCTATGGTCTTTTATACGGGTAAAGTTGTACTCTCACTTGATAACCCAACAATATTAGTTATAACTGATAGAAATGACTTAGATGATCAACTATTTGATACATTCGCTTCATCTGCTGGCTTATTAAGACAAGAGCCTATACAAGCAGAAGATAGAGACCATTTAAAAAAGCTTTTAAAAGTTGCAAGTGGTGGAGTAATCTTTGCAACAATTCAAAAATTTCAACCTGAAAATGGGAATGTCTATATTGAACTATCAGATAGAAGAAATATAGTTGTTATAGCAGATGAAGCACACAGAACACAATATGGATTTAAACCAAAAACTGTTGACGACAAAGACAAAGATGGAAATGTAATTGGTAAAAGAATCGTATATGGTTTTGCTAAGTATTTAAGAGATGCATTACCAAATGCTACTTACTTAGGATTTACAGGAACACCAATAGAAAGTAGTGATGTAAATACTCCTGCTGTGTTTGGTGACTATGTAGATATTTACGATATTGCACAAGCTGTTGAAGATGGTGCTACTGTTAAAATCTACTATGAAAGCAGACTTGCAAAGATACAACTAAGTGATGAAGGTAAGGAGCTTGTTAAAGAACTGGATAGTGAAATAAAACAAGATGACATATCTGATACTCAAAAAGCAAAAGCTAAATGGACTCAGCTTGAAGCTCTTATAGGAAGTAAGAATCGTATAAAAGAGATTGCAAGAGATATTGTAAGCCATTTTGAGATACGACAAGAAGTATTTGATGGTAAAGGTATGATTGTATCTATGAGTAGGAGAATTGCCGTTGAATTATATAAAGAGATAATCTCTTTAAAACCTGATTGGCATAATGATGATTTAGATAAAGGTGTTATCAAAGTTATCATGACTGCTAGTAGTTCAGATGGTCCAGATATGGAAAAACACCACACTTCAAAACAACAAAGACGAGATTTGGCAAACCGTATGAAAGATACTAATGATGAACTAAAACTTGTAATTGTTAGAGATATGTGGCTTACTGGGTTTGATGCACCATCTATGCACACTCTTTACATAGATAAACCAATGAAAGGTCATAACCTTATGCAAGCCATTGCAAGGGTAAACAGAGTTTATAAAGATAAACCAGGTGGTCTTGTTGTTGATTATCTAGGAATTGCTAGTGATTTAAAAAAAGCTCTTTCTTTTTATAGCGATAGTGGTGGAAAAGGTGACCCAGCACTTGCACAAGAACAAGCTGTAGCACTTATGCTTGAAAAACTTGAAGTAGTATCTCAAATGTATCATGGATTAGCCTATGAAGAATATTTTGAAGCAGATACAAGAAAAAAGCTATCTTTGATACTTGAAGCAGAAGATCATATACTTGGACTTGAAGATGGTAAAAAAAGATATGTAGATGAAGTAACAGCATTATCTCAATCTTTTGCAATTGCAGTTCCTCATGAGCAAGCAATGGATGTAAAAGATGAAATCTCATTTTTTCAAGCAGTAAAAGCTAGACTAGTTAAGTTCGATAATACTGGTAGTGGAAGATCTAATGAAGAGATGGAAACTACTATTAGACAAGTAATAGATAAAGCACTTGTAACTGAACAGGTTATTGATATATTTGATGCCAGTGGTATTAGAAAGCCTGATATCTCTGTCTTGTCAGAAGAGTTTTTACTTGAAGTTCAAGGAATGAAACATAAAAACATAGCTCTTGAAGTTTTAAAAAAGATACTTAATGATGAAATAAAAACTAGAACAAAAACAAATTTAGTACAGAGTAAATCTTTAATGGAGATGTTGGAAAATTCTATAAAAAAGTATCATAATAAAATTATAACAGCAGTTGAAGTTATAGAAGAACTTATGAATCTAGCAAAAGATATTCATGAAATGGATAATGAACCAAAAGAGATGGGATTAACAGAATATGAATATGCATTTTATACAGCAGTTGCAAACAATGAAAGTGCAAATGAACTAATGAGTCAAGATAAGCTTCGTGAACTTGCAGTTGTACTAACTGAAAGAGTTAAATCAAATGCTTCTATTGATTGGACAATAAAAGATAGTGTAAGGTCTAAGCTAAAGGTCATTGTAAAAAGAACGCTCAGACAGTTTGGTTATCCACCTGATATGCAGTTATTAGCAACAGAAACAGTTCTAAAACAAGCAGAGATGATAGCTGATGAATTGACAAGTTAATAGCTGAAGATAAAAATTTTAATGTGAATGACATTATGAACAAAAATTATAGAAAATACGACTTGAGGGTAGTATGTAAATTGTAAGTATAACAAATAAAATATCAGAAATTAAAAATATAAAGGTTTATTAATATGGGTAAAAGTTTAGAATTAAAATCAATTAGCGAAATATTAGAATATAATTTTTTTATACCATCTTATCAAAGAGGCTATAGGTGGGGAGAGAGACAAGTAGTAGATTTACTTGAAGATATATATGATTTCGCTCTAAAAAAAGAAAGAGGCAAACTAAAACCAAAAGAATTTTATTGTCTACAACCTATCGCAGTTAAAAAACTCGTCAACGAATATGAAGTAATAGATGGACAGCAAAGATTAACTACATTATTAATTCTAATGAAATATTTGGAATCTAAAATTAAAGATGATTTTTATATTAATGATTTTTATTCAATTAGGTATCAAACTAGGAATGAAGAAAATGAAAGTAGCCAAAATTTTATAAAAAAGATTAATGAGGTTAGCTCTGTTGAAAAGAAAAATATAGATTTTTATTATATGAGTAGTGCATATTTGAGTATAAAAAATTGGTTTACGTCAAAAAAAATAAATAAGGGTGATTTTTTAAATGTTTTATTAAAAAAAGACATTGAAGATAATAAAGATATAAAAATAGATAATGCTAATAATATCAGAATTATTTGGTATGAAATAAGTGAAAATAATGAAATAGATGTATTCACTAGGTTAAATATAGGAAAAATACCTCTTACAAATGCAGAACTAATAAAGGCTTTATTTTTAATAAACATTGATAAAAGAAATGAAAGTGAGAAGATTCTCTTAGCGTCTCAATGGGATGATATTGAATACAGATTACAAGATAAAGAGTTTTTTTCATTTATCCATGGTGAAGAGTTCTCTCAACCAACCAAGATAGAATATATCTTCGATCTTATTGCAAAATCAAAAGATAAATCAATTGAAAACCTAACAAAAGATGATGATAAGTATAGTTTTTATGTTTTCACAGAGTTGATAAAAAATGAAGAAGATTCTAAAAAATTATGGGCTGAAGTTAAGACTTATTTTAGAATATTTAACGAATTACATGCGGATAATACATATTACCATCTGGTTGGATTTTTAACTCAAACAGGTAGTTCTATAAAAGATATAATTGATAAATTTAAAACAAATGAAAAAGATTTATTTAAAGACGAACTTGTTAAATTAATAAGAAGAAAAATTAATTTTAATGGTAAATTTCTTAAAGCTACACATGATTATGAAGAAGAATTAAAATATGGTAATAAAAAATCTGAACAAATCATAACTAAAATACTATTCTTATTTAATGTTATCTCAACAATGCAAAGTGGATATTCTAAATATCCATTCGATAAACACATGTATAAACGTAAGAATGAAAAATGGTCATTAGAACATATTCATGCGCAACAGTCAGAAAATATCACAGAAGATAAAGATAGAAGAAAACTTTTTATTACCCAATTAGATTATATCGATAGTGAACTAAAACAAAAAGTTGAAAAATTAATGAAAGATAAAGAGATTGACAGTAAAGCATTTAACAATATTCAAGAAGAAATATTTAAACTCTATTCTGATAACTCAAGTATTCATACAATAGACAACTTAGCATTACTTGGTAAGGATGATAATTCAGCTTTAAAAAATAGTATTTTCCCCGCTAAAAGAGATAAAATTAAAAAACTAGACAAAGATGGTTCATTTATTCCTATTGGCACAAAAAATGTATTCTTGAAGTATTATAGTGATAATGTCAAAGATGGTCTAATGTGGAATAAAAAAGATAGAGAATCATATTTAAAAGCTATAGAAGACACCTTGCTAGATTATATTGGAGATAGATAAAATGAGTAAAACTTTTATAGAATTAATTAAAGAGTATGAGATTACAGTTCCTCTTATTCAACGAGACTATGCGCAAGGTCGTGAAAATGAAAGAACAAAAGCTACTAGTTTTTTAAATGCAATTAAAAAAGGATTGAAAAAAGGTTTAAATTTAGATTTTATATATGGCAAAACGGATGAAGATATATTTATACCTTTAGATGGACAACAAAGATTAACTACACTTTTTTTACTTCATTGGTATACTTCGCTTGAAGTCGATTATATTGGAGTGCTTAATAGATTTAGTTATCAAGTAAGAAGTTCTACAAAAGATTTTATAAAAGAATTAACAGAAGAGAAAAATTGGGTAAAATTAACCAAAGTTAAGATAAGAAGTTCAATTGAAAATAGTAATTGGTTCTTTCTATCCTGGAAAAATGACCCAACTGTATTAGCAATACTAAGTATACTTGAATTAATAGAAAATATGTTTATAGATACTACGGTTGAGGAACTTAACAATATCACCTTTGAATTACTAAAACTTGATAAGTTTAATTTAACAGATGAACTTTATGTAAAGATGAATGCAAGAGGGAAACCTCTGACTGAGTTCGAGAACTTTAAAGCAGAATTTGAGAAAATTATAGACGATGATTTCACTAAAGCAAAACTTGACAATCAATGGCTTGATATATTTTGGGAGTTAGCCCAGAATAAGGTAAAAGATATTAAAGGTGCTCCCAAATTAGCCGATGACATGTTCTATAACTTTTTTTATAATGTAACTTTTAACTTTTATATAGAAGATATGAAAAAACAGGATTTAGACAAGAATCAAATAATTCTTGAATGTACATTAAATAATGAAAACAAAGAGTTTAATTCAATAGAGGATTTTATAAATGAATGTAGTATCTTTGATTTTTATAAAAGTGTTTATTCCAAAGAGGAAAATATAACGAGAATAATTTCAATCTTAGATAATCTGGATATAGATAGTGAATTTAAAGTATTTATTAATAAAAAAGAAATTTCTCAATGGGAACGAGCTAGATTTCATGCTTTAAGTTTAGGCTATATAAATGAATTAGACGAAAAAGAATTTCAAAGATGGAAAAGAGTAAGTTTTAATCTTATAAATAACCAATTAATACAAAGTCCAGATAATTTAATCAAGACTATACAATCTTTAAATAATTTAATAAAAAATGGTAAAAAAGATATATATAAATACATTCAAAGTGATAGTAAAAAAATTGATTACTTCACAGTTCTTCAACGAAATGAAGAGACTCTCAAAGCATCACTGATTGAAGATAATATTATTTGGGAAGAGGAGTTAAAACAAGCTGAAGATAATTGGTATCTAAATGGCCAAGTTGGTTTCTTGCTCGATTTTTCAGAAAATAATATTAATTCTTTTAAAGAGTATAGAGATAAATTTAGTTCTCTTTGGAAGTTTGCAAGACAAAACCATGATAATCAAGTATCAATTTATCAAGCGTTATTGAGTAAGGGTGATTATTTACCTAAAGTTGGAAAATCGGGAAACTATACATTTTGTTCCTTTGATGAAAAATCGGTAAGAATTAAAAACGATAATTGGAGAAAGGTTTTTAATAGTGATAAATTAAAAAGTACAGAAGATAATACTAAAAGGACTTTATATTTAAAGGCATTACTCGATGATACTAAATTTGATAAAATTGATATAAAAACATCACTAAATAGTATTATATCTACATACCTGTTTAAATATAATGATCCATTAAGTTTTTTTATTACAAAGTCAGATTCTATAAAGTACTGTGAACAACTACAGGTTCGATGGTATGGAGATGAGCAAATATATTTATTAAAAACAACACAAATGAATGGTACTCATGTAGGATTGCAAACTTATTATTTATACGAAAATCTGATAAAGGGTACTTTGTTATCCCCATTTAAGTCACTTAAGTATAATGAAACTGCTACAGCGGATCTACCCTCAATTAGGTTTGATTGTTGGAAATATAATAATAAAAACATTGTACTTGATATTACATATATAAATAAGAGTTTTAATATAGAAATATCTTCAGATAATGGAAAAGTACCTAAAAAAATATTGGAGAAATTAGATTTAATCGGATTTGATAAAGGTAAAAATAGTAATATAAATTACAATGACATTAAAAAAGAGATTCAAAAATGTTGTAATAGTTGTAGTCAGTTATAGTTATGAGTTTCATTAACTTGAATAAAAATATGGTTTGTATACGTTAACACTAATTGTTGTGATACTTATAAAGGAACTTAATCGTGAAGTTGGAAAAGAAAGAGAACATATTGAAACAATCAAAATATGATATAGAGTTTAATGTAATAAAAAATTTAATTGAAAAGTTTTACGAGAGTAATGAATGTTAAAACATAAATATGAAACAGATACTTTAAATAGAAAGAGCGTTGCAATAAAATATGCTAATTTTATTAAAAATTTAGGTGAAAATCATACTATTGCTTTGGATGCACCTTGGGGAACAGGTAAAACAAAATTTATTGATTTTATGTGTGAAGAATTTGATAAAAATAAAGATGTCTATATCAGATATAATGCATGGGATCATGACTATACGAATGAACCTTTTTTATCGTTGATGAATGATTTTTTTACTGCTATACAAGATCAAGGGTATACTTCAAATCAATTAAAAAATATCAAAGAACACTCCTACAACGCTGTTAAAACTATTGGCTCTTCTATTTTTAAAGGTTTAGCAAAAAAAGCTATTGGTAGTGAGGCAGCTGAAGCAGTGAGTAATGAGGTAAAAGCATTTTTGTCTGATGTAAATGAAGATATAATTAATGAAACATTTAATTCCTTAACAAAAAGTCAAAAGTCAAGAAAAAGTTTTACTAAAGAACTTGAAAAAACCGTACAAAATATTCTAACAAAAACTAATAAAAAACAATTTATATTTATAATAGATGAACTTGATAGATGCAAACCTACATTTGCAATAGAACTTCTTGAAAATATTAAACACCTATTTAAAATTCGAGAGATTGTTTTTCTTATCGCAGTTGATAAAACACAGCTATCGGAGTCTATAAAAGTAGTTTATGGGCAGAATTTTGATTCTAAGACGTATTTGTATAGATTCTTTGATTTAGATTTATATTTAAATATTGAAACAGGTAATGATTTTTTCAGATCTAAACTTTCTCAAATAGATTGTACAGGTACAGATGTTTCTACAGCGTGTTGGTATGCAACGAATAATTTAGGCTTATCCTTAAGGGATTTTGAAAGAATTACTTCCGAAGTATACAAAATAACAGTTTTTAATAATGTATCTGATAATAATGAAATAGCTTGGCCCAATAAATTATTCATATTATTAATTTTAAAATATAAAATGTACGATGAATTTTGTCTTTTAGAAGTAATTATGCATTCAGATTATTTAACAATAAAAAAAGAACTGTTTAACATAGATAAAGATGAAAAGTGCTTAAAGTATTTAGATATATGTAAAGGTAGTTTACTAACATCAACTGGTTATGGTGAAGATGAAAGTAATTTACAAGATATCGTAAAAAAACAGTTTGATTTAATAAAAACAACCTTTATCTAAGATAAGAAAGGTACATATGTTAAACAATGAAGAAGTGTTAATTAAGGTAATGGAACTTCTGGATTTAAATATAAAAGAAGTAAAATTAAAGGCTCCTATTCAAAAGAAAAGATTTATTAATAAAGATACTCAAGTAGAAAAATATGATGAGCATCTAAAGTTAATTTTCGAAGAATTAAGTCTAAATTCAATTAATAGTAAATTATTAGATGTTATATATGAATTAATGTACATATATGATATTACCGTAAGAGAATTATCTCGGTTTGATAATATAAAAAAGGATAAAAAATTAGATTGGATTATTCTTAAAAGACTAGTTATACCTTTCTTAGCATATCGAATGGCTATTTTGGATGGTGATTATAATAATAGAATTGACAAAAATATGTCTGGTGGAAAATTTTGGTATTTACCAGATTTAACCAATAAAAATAAAATTGAAATGCCTGTATCAAATTTAATCAAATGGTGGTTAAGTTTATATGGGAAAGGATTAGAAGCCTTTTCAGAAGAGATGGATAAAAAAATTAGTTATGAATTTCACTCAACAAAAAAACCACTAAATATTTTTAAATCTTGGCTTTATCAAAATAAATTACCCTCAAGAAAAAGTATTATTGAGTATTGCAATATTAAAATGAATTACAATGGGATATTTACCGGCTCCACTACAGATTTTATACATGAAAACTTTACTAAAGCAGTTAGTTTTGTAAAAGATATTAAAAAACTCACACAAGAAGAATTAATTCATGAAATTCCTGAAAAAAAATTAATAGACAAAATTTATATTGATGAATCAAATATTTTTTTAAAACATAAAAAAAAGTTTATTAAATTAGTAAAAGAGCGATGGGATATGCCTTCGGAATCAAAGTTAATTTCTAACTTTCTTATTTGTCGATTTTCTCAAAACCTATATTCAAGACTAGTAGGTTTTTTTGGATTTGATGAAACACATGATATTCAAGAAAATAAAATTTTGCAGCTTATTCATCTATACATGTTTCTTTATAACCAATATATTGAGGGTATCAATAAAGAATTAATTATAGATGAAGAAGAGAATAGCTCAATATTTATTGATGATAAAAATATTCGTAAGTATCTTAAAACAAGAAAAGAAGATTATATTCAAGCCATTATTGGAGATATACGACTAGAACATGAAAACCCAGACGAAAAAGATATAAAATATGCTGATATAGATATTGTTCTAATAAGCTTATTTGCAGCAGAAAAAGATACAAGTAAACTTAAAAAAACTGTAGATAACTATAAAAGAACAGTCCAGTATTTTTATGAAAATCATAAGAGATGGAACAAAAATAGAAATTATCAAAAACTAGATATTAATACTTTTAATAATGAAATACATAAAGAAGATAACTTTACTTTATTACATGAGTTATTTGATAATTTTATTAATACTGATTATTCACGTTCTCAAATGATTTGTTCGAGAATGAATTGTATTGCAAAAACTAATGATGAAGATAAAATTCACATGTCTAGTAAGTTAACATTAAATACAGCTCTTACTTATTTACAAAATGAAAATAGTTTTATTGAAACAAAAGAGTTACTAGATAATTATGAATCTTATCTAGTTGATCATAAATTATTAGAAACAAATAATAAAAAACTTCTATCACAAAAAGCGAGTTTTTATTTTAAGTCCAAAGAGTTTTCAGAAAGCTTAAATTATTTTGATAAATATGTAGAAGAATATTTGATTGGTAATAAAAAAGATGATTTTGATTTATCTATGGTTTATTTTGCAGCATATTGCGCAAACAAAGTAAATGATAAATTAAAATATAATAAATTTAATAAAATATTAATAAGACACCAATGGCCTGAGTTTAGCCCATCTTCGAATTTCATTTTTAAAAAATGTTTTTACAAATAGTTTTTGTATGAGGTAGTACACTTTATTAAAGTTTCATTTTATATTAATCTTCTTCCAGTGATTTAAAATCACAAAATAAATAAAGGAGAAGATTATATGTCTAACAATAATCATAAAGCCAATCAGGCTAATTCAAACAAAGGTACAAGTGCTACTAATAGTGCTAATGCAAAAGTTAATGGCAATAGAGGTACTCAAATGAACCCTAACAATAGTAAAGGTTCAAAAGGGAAATAGTGGCTTCTTTATCTAATATAACAGGTAAAGAGTTGATAAAGTTTATCAAATCTATAGGCTATAGATTTGATAGACAAAATAGAGGTAATCATAGAATATTTATTCATGATGATAAAAAAACTCTTGTTATCCCTGTGTATAAAAAGAAAATGGTAAAGATTGGATTATTATGTGGAATACTAAAAAATATTGGTATTTCAAAGGCTGAGTTTATATACTCAATGAGTTAATAAAAAAGGAAATAAAATGTTTAAATATATAAATTGTTCAGATTGGATTGAGGATAGAGAACTAGAAGATGAAGATTGGGTAAAAGATAGAGGGTTAAGATAAAAATCAATATACCAAGATAAAGGACTAATTCTTTATTTTGGTATAAAAACTCTATTTTAGTGACAATTAAAACATAATAAAATATTAATATGATCTGTCAATCTTAAATCAAACAAAAATATTTAATTACGTAATATTTTTTCAAAGTCCACTGGGGAGATGACACTTATTCCAAAAAATTAATACTCCTAACAAACAGGACATAATGCTGTCGTATTTGTTTTATATACTTTAAAATAAGTTGATAGAGGAAATTAAATGCAAACAGATATTCAATATTTTATTAGATTAGGAATTCGGTGTAGCAATATAAACAAAGACTATATAAAAATTCTGAGAAAAAACAAAAGATGGAGACCCTCTAAAATTAACAGATATACTAAATATTGGAAATCGATACAATTTCAGAAATCAGAAAAGTGTTCACTTCTGATTCCTCGACAATTTAAAGGATATGATATTCAGATTCAAATTGATAGATATACTCAATTGGTTAATTTTAAGAAGGTTAAAATAAAAAGAAGTAAATTGATTACTAGTAGTAGAGTTGTTTAGTTTTTATGTATTTAGAAATGGCTTAAGACACTAAATGTCTGTTTAGATAAAGTTTAATCTAATAATAATCAGAATTAACAAAAAAAGGAAATAAATGCAAATAGAACAATTTAAAAAACTATTGATTGAAGTTAATGAGGTTTATAATAAATCTAATTTAATTCAAAAAGAATTGTATTATTCACTTGTTGGTACAAAAATAGTACCAAATGAACCTTTAATTATTGGTTTAAATTGGGGTGGAGGAAGTGATGAAGATAAAGAAAAAGTTGATTATATTCCTTATAAGCCACAAACTATTGCATGTTATGAAACGTTATTGAAAGAAAATACACATATTTTTTCAACCGGACTTGAAATAGGAAGCTTAAGTAAATTAAAACAAAATATAGAGGATTATACTGATATCGACATAAGTAATTCTCATATTGGCTGGACTAACTTTTGCTTCTTTAGAACTCCAAATGAAAATTTTTTATCAAATGAAGATATTGAGTTAACAAAACCAATTTTTCTAAAACTTATTAATATTATTAAGCCAAAAATGATTATTTGTGTTTCTTCAAAATTAAGAGATTTTATGTTAAATAGTAAAAATCTAAATTTTAGAATTATTAAAGAGTATAAAGCTGAAAATAATGATGGATTAAATAAATATAATGGTCTTATTGGGGATCTAAATGGATGCCCCTTTTATTCACTTCCACATCCTGCTTCACAAATTGAATTTGAAGCTAGAAAAAAAGCTTGGAATACTTGTTTTGGAAATATTGGTATTTAAGGAACTCAATATGGCAAAAAAACAAGTTTATGATAAAGCTTTAACTCGATTAGTTTCAATTCTCTCAAAGCTATACAATGGTGATAGTTTATCCGTAAAAGAACTAGCTATAGAATTTAATGTAAGTACTAGAACTATTCAAAGAGACTTGAATGAAAGACTAATATCCTTTCCTGTTTATCAAGACAAAAGACTTTGGAAAATGCAAGATGGGTTTAGACTTGAAAAATC